>CAYJNB010000100.1:0-7419 GCA_964371205.1 uncultured Treponemataceae bacterium | reverse complement strand
GAGCTATTATTCAATTCAAGAACTGTCTGAGTTTCAACAGCGGCTTTTACCAACTTTTCGTAATCGAGAGGAAATCGAGTATCATCAGGATGACCAATAATTTTTATATTTGGGTTTTGCATAGCACCAATTAACGCTGCAGTATTTTGCTCAACAGTACCACTATCAATACAAGGAGGATGCAAACTTGCGATTATATAGTCAACTTTTTTTTGATACATATCACTTGCATCAATTGCGCCTTCAAAATCTAAGATGTTTGCTTCCATTCCTCCGAGCAACCGGATACCATCAACCTCTTCTGGAAGCACTTTAAAATTGATAAAATGCATATTATTAAAAGCACCAGGCATAGCTTCTGCATGATCACTAAACCCGTAGGCAAGCAAGCCTTTCTTTTTTGCAAATTCTAAGTTTTCGTAAAGCGTGCTATATGCGTGCACAGACGCTATTGTATGACTGTGTAAATCGAACACGAGGTTCATGCTAAACCACCTTCTTTTTTAAGTATACTTCGCTATCAACAGTATATTCAATTGCATCGCTACTGTATACAGTAAATATGTCCTCTTCACACTGAATTTTATAATGAATTTCGCGACCATTGTATTGTTTGTTAACAATCTTACCAGAAAGCCCTCCTTTCTCTTGAGAAATAAGAAATTCTTCTGGGCGAATTGGGTAAAATCCATTTTCTCTAAAACAGGACGGCATATTCTGTACTGGATAACTATCATGATCGTTAGATGTTATAAATTTCTCATCGTAATATCGACCACGAACAAGATTGCACTTACTTACAAAAGTAGAGGTAAAAATTGTCTGTGGCTTTTCGTATATTTCTTTTGGTGTTCCTATCTGCTCAATTTTACCGTCTTTCATAATTATAATTCTATCTGCCATTGCAAGTGCTTCGCTTTGATCATGTGTAACGTAAATTATTGTTGCTTTTGTTAGATTATGAATATCCTTTATTTCTTTTCGCATAGCAATCTTTAAATCTGCATCAAGAGCAGAGAGTGGCTCATCCATAAGCAAGAGAGCAGGTTTTACAACAATAGCTCTGGCAAGAGACACTCGTTGCTTTTGTCCGCCAGAAAGCTCTCCTGGATATCTGTCTTCAAACACTTTTAGCCCCGTACAGGCCATTGCATTATTTACCATTTTTTCTCTTTGTGTTTCGCTCAAGTTTTTAAATCTTTTGCTTTTTAAAGGATATTCAATATGCTCTCTTACAGTCATGTGAGGCCAAAGAGCAAATGTCTGAAAAACCATGCTTAGATTTCTTTGATTAACAGGAACAAATTTTTCTGTAGACGAATATACTTCATCATTATACAGTACCTCTCCTGCAGTATGTTCTAAAAAACCAGCTATTATTCTTAACAATGTTGTCTTTCCACAACCAGAAGGGCCTAAAATAGCAATAAATTCACCATCTTTTATTTCTAAATCAACAGAATCTAATGCTGTAGATTCTCCGTATTTTTTTGTAACATTCTTTAATACTAAACTCATATTTGTTCCTTTTTTTGCTTTTACCTTAAATTAATTTTCTTAGCTTGAAATTTTTCATGACACAGTTGCACTATGTATGCCAAAAGAATAATAAGAACCAGCGTAGAACTGATTGCTATAGACGAATTATAATCCCCAGCTTGCTGTAAGTTAAAAATTGTTAACCCAATTGTTTTTGTACCGGCAGAGGCAAGTAGAGAAGACAAACTGAGCTCTGTAAGCGATGCAATAAAAATCAAAAAACTTGAAGATAAAATTTGTTTTTGCATCATAGGTAATAAAATTCTTACCCACATCATCCATTTTGAATGCCCACACACATGAGATGCTTCTTCTAAGCTCTCTTCAATCGATAGCACAGCAACAGTACATCCTTTTATCTGTAAGATTAAATATCTGGTTACATAAGAAATAAGCAAAATCTTAATTGTTCCATATACATTTGGTACCTTTGACCAATGAAAAATCATACTTAATGCAAGTACAATTCCTGGCACCGCATAGGTAGAAGAAATACAAGTTTCGATAACCTTAATTAATTTACCACCATGCCTTACTTTTTGATATGCAATAAAAAGGCCAATAATAATACAAAGAACACAAGTAAAGAATGCTAATAAGAAGCTATTAACAAATGACTGTCGGACACCTCTATTTGTAAATACAAACTGATAGTTTTCTAAACTGAGCTTTTCTAAAAACGTATCCGCATATCCTACTTGCACACTCGAAATAAGCATAGAAATAATGGGAATAACATTTATAAGAATCAAGAACCCAAGTAAGAGAATTTCTAGTGGGTTTTTCCATTTTTTTAAATAGATTCGTACAGAAAAATCCTCTTTTATCGTTTCTGAGAGTGTTGCTTTTCTTGAAAAATGATACTGAACTAATGTTCCTCCAATTGCAAAGAAGCTAAGCATTACAGAAAGAGTTGCAGCTAAATTAAATGCATTAGGGCCAAAGCCAATAACATTTTCATAAATATAGGTACTTAAAACAGGAATTCCTGCTGAAGTTCCCAAAAAAGCTGGTATAGAAAAATTATCGATGGAGCTTAAAAATGCCAGTATTGCCCCGCTTAGTACTGCTGGCAGTGCTTGTTTAAAATTTATTGTTAGCATAGTATGCCCTACTCCATAACCAGAAGTCATAGAAGCATATTCTAAGTCTTTTGGTAATTTTCGTAAGGTTGTAATAAGCATTAAATACACAATTGGTGTGCTACATATAGCAAGAGTAATTATTATTCCCCACATTGAGTAAATATTTAGTTGTTCAAGGCCAAATTTAGAAAGAAACGTATTTACAAACCCTCTGTTTGATAAAAAAGTACTCCACGATAGAGTTATTATATAAGATGGTATAACAGTTGGAGAAATAGTTAATATCTGAATTAATTTTTTAAATCGAATATCTGTATATGCAACAACATATGCAATAAAAGTGCCCATACCAACTGATAATACAGTTGCGGCTAAAGAGACTATAACAGTGTTAATAATTGCTTCTTTTGTTCTGTCCTGCGAGAGCAGTTCAACATAGTTACCTAGGCTTACTGTGTCTTCAAAAAGAAAACTCATACCAAATAACCGAAGAAGCGGTGCAATAAACACAAAGAGTATTGCACCAAAAAACACTATTCTAAATAATTGAATTTTTGTGTTCTTCTTCATTATCTAACTTAACCAAAAATCCCTGCAAATTCTTTTTTATCTGCTTCGCGAACTTTAACTTGTGTTTCAATATCGATTGTTAGGTTTTTTACCTCAGAAGCAGGCTTAAATCCTTCTGGGGGATTAACACCTTGTTTTACTGGTGGATAACCCATAGAAGAAGTAACCTCTTGTCCTTTTGTAGATAATATATAGTCTACAAAAAGTTTTGCATTTTCTTCGTTAGCACTGTTTTTTACAATTCCAATAGGTTCAGTTACAATAAGAGACCCTTCTTCTGCATAAATAAATTCTACAGGAGCGCCTTTTTTCATAGCTGGAATAACCATCGTGTCTAAACAAATCCCTATTGCTTTTTCTCCACCAGTAACAGCTTTTAAGATTGAACCGTTTCCTTTGTCAACTTTTACATTATTTTCTTTTAATCCGTTGTAAAATGCCCATCCCATATCTTCTGTACGAGTTAGTACACTCAAATTATATGCTGCAGCTCCTGAATAAAGAGGACTCGGCATAACTGCATCACCATTAAAAGCAGGGCTCAATAGATCTTTAAAGCTGCTCACCGGTTCTTTTACTAGATCGGTATTAACAACAATTCCTGTCGTTACTAATTTAGTTCCGGTGTATGTATTATCTGCATCATAATAATCAGAACTAATACCTTCTAATTCAGGTGAAGCATAACTTAATAAAACTTCTGCTTCCTTTAAACGTTCAAATGTAGCATCATCTGCAACAAGAAGCACGTCTGCAAAAATTTTGCCTGTTTGTTTTTCTGCCAATACCTTGCTCACAACTTCTTCTGTGCCACTTCTAAAAACATTTACTTCAATTTCAGGATGAACTTCGTTAAAAGACTCCACAAATTTTTGAATGTCTGTTTCTGGTTGCGATGTGTAAATCGTTAATTCATTACTTTTTGAACCATTTTCACCCGATCCCCCTGCAAAAACTGAGAGACTCATTAGCGCCAATAAAACTATTTGTGCTATTTTTTTCATTTTTTTCCTCCATCTGTGCTATATAAGCAAGAGATTTTTTTATTATTTGATGGTCTTCTGAGGTATCTAAACCTTCTAAGACTAAATCAACATTGTAACTTTCTATACGAGGAAGTATTTCTAAGAAGTTAAAATCTCCTTCGTATATTGGTGAATGTAAGAACTTTCCAATCTTGTTCGAAATATGAATCTTAGATATATTTTTCATTGCTTCTAAATAAGAAAAAAACTCTTTTTCATCAGTGCAATGTGCTATGTCTAAAGTACATGCTACTTGATCTGCTAGATCTTTTAGAATTTTATTAAATGAATCAACATCTATTAGAATTTCCTTAGCGATTTTTTCCATTATCTCAACAGAAATAGTAATATTCTTATCTTTTGCATAAAGAACAATATCTTTAAAACCTTGGTAGGCTAAGTCAAAAGTAATTTCGCTAATTCCACCTACTGTTTTACGAGGGGGATGAATAGTTACCTCTGTAGCACCAAGCTGCTCAGCTAAATCAATACAGTTTTTTATTTCTTTTAATGAAGACTCTCTAATAGTTTTATTAAGAGAAGCAAAATTCAAATCCCAACTTTTACTATGAACTATAGTTTTTACATCGCTTTGCCTTGCAAGCCCTATGTACTCGTTTATATCAAACTGAAAAAAATCAAAATGCTCAGCCCATAACTCCATGGTTTTTATGTTATTCGTCCGTAAAAAAGAGAAAATAGATTCTAAAGAAGCGCCCCAAAACAATGTCGAAGACACACATATATTTTTTTTCATTGTAGAAACAATATCATATACATGTGAAATGATTATTTTGGTTCTGTAAAATCTCTGTAAACAACTATAAAAATATAAAATAAATTACATCTTTTTTACTTGATATTTCTAATGTGCCATGCTACCATTAAATAAGGAGTGTGTATGTATAATCAATTTTTGACATTTAAACTGGACACATCACAATATGCGGTTGAAGTACAAAATGTGCAGGAAGTTCTTGAGTACAAAGAAATTACTAAAATTCCTTGCGCAGCATCGTATGTTGAAGGACTTATTGATTCACGCGGACAAGGCATTACAGTTGTAAATATGCGCAAAAAATTTGGAATGCCTTTTCAAGACATTACAAAGGATTCTCGCATAATCGTATTAGAAGTAAAAACTCCAGATGGCAGTGTAGTTACTTTTGGTGCAATAGCAGATTCAGTGCAAGAAGTTATTGATCTTGCCGAAAATGAAATTGAGCCATCTCCAAAGTTTGGAAATACCATTGCCGCGCACTTTATTCGTGGTATTGGGAAACGAGATGATAAATTTATCATTCTTTTAAATATTGATCAAATTTTTTCTACAGAGGAAATAATAAATTTAGAGGACGTTGCCTCTTCCGTTTCTTCGCAATAGGATTCAAAATATACATGAGTAAGGCATCTAAAGTTGTTCATCTAAAAACTAGCATCGGGACTCCCAATCCATTGGGGGCTTCTGTTGCAGAAAATGGCATTAATTTCTCTGTTTTTTCTCAGCATGCTACCTCTGTGTGCCTTGACTTATTCACTCACGAAGATGATGATTTTCCGTATTTTACCTTTGTATTTGATACAACAAAAAATAAAACTGGGAATTTTTGGCATGTATATATTGAAGGATTAAGTGCAAATGCACTCTACTTATACAGAGTTGATGGACCTTTTAGACCAGAAAAGGGGTTTCGTTTTAATAAAAACAGTTATTTGTTAGACCCTTATGCAAAAGCAATAACAAACAAGTCAATTTTTAAAAATAGACCTGCAGACTATGGAGTAGCTGTCGATGTAATGGATGTCCATTTTTCGAAGGTTATTTCTGCAAAAAATCTCCCAAAATGTGTAGTAGTTGATGACTCAGCGTTTGATTGGGAAGGAGATGTGCCTCTCAATTATCCTTTAAATGATACCGTTATCTATGAAACGCATGTGAGAGGCTTTACAAAAGATTCGTCTGCAAAAGTATCTAAGCCTGGCACATACAGGGGCCTTACCGAAAAAATTCCTTATTTGCAAGAGCTTGGAATTACCAGCCTTGAACTTCTTCCTGTTCATGAGTTTGATGATAATGAAAACAATAGAGATAACCCAAGAACAGGAAAACCTCTTTCAAATTTTTGGGGATATAGCACCGTAAGTTTTTTCGCACCTAAAGCTTCGTTCGCTGCAAATACAGCTCCTGGAGCACAGGTAACAGAATTTAAACAAATGGTTAAAGAATTCCATAAAGCTGGAATCGAAATTCTTTTGGATGTTGTTTTTAATCATACTGCCGAAGGGAATGAACGTGGCGTAACACTTAACTTTCGAGGTTTTGATAATCCTATTTATTACATATTAGAAAGTCCAAATAAACAATACTATAAAAACTATTCCGGTTGTGGAAACACGCTAAATTGCAACAACCCTACTGTGCAAAACCTGATTCTTGATTGTTTACGCTATTGGGTTACACAAATGCACATAGATGGATTTCGCTTTGATCTAGCATCAATACTAGCGCGTGATCCAAGTGGCTCTCTTATGCAAAATCCTCCACTCCTACAAAAAATAGCCGACGATCCTGTTTTAAAAAACACAAAGATCATTGCAGAAGCTTGGGACGCCGCCGGTGCATACCAAGTTGGAAGATTCCCTGGAGGAGTGCGATGGTCCGAATGGAACGACAAGTATAGGGACGATCTACGTCGTTTTTGGAGGGGAGACCCAGGAGGCATTGCTTCTGTTGCAACACGCTTTTCTGGAAGCTCCGACTTATACATTCCTCAAAACAAAAAGCCATTTAACTCAATAAATTTTATTACAAGCCATGACGGTTTTACAATGAACGATCTTGTTTCTTACAATTATAAGCATAACGAAGAAAATGGGGAGCAGGGCAGGGATGGCAGCGACAATAATTTGAGCTATAACCTTGGTTATGAGGGTGCAACTATAAACCCTGCTATAGAATTAAGACGTTCGCGCCAGATAAAGAATTTTTTTGTTACTCTTATGTTTTCTCAGGGAACACCCATGTTTGTAGCTGGGGACGAATTTAGAAGAAGTCAAAATGGAAATAACAATGCATATTGTCAAGATAATGAAATGTCTTGGGTGGATTGGTCTCTAAAAGAAAAAAATGCTGATGTTTTCCGCTTTGTTAGTAATGTAATAAAAATGCGCTTAGAACATCCAGTTTTTAGAAGAACAGA
>CAYJNB010000099.1:0-7435 GCA_964371205.1 uncultured Treponemataceae bacterium | reverse complement strand
GTGGAGATGAGAAACTTAACCTAACATTAAAAGCAACAGAAGGAAAAGAAGTTGCCGTAAATGGTGGAGACATTTTAACCTCACTCATAGTTAGTGGAAAAGAGACAACAGTTACACTTTCAGAAGGAGTTACTATTAATGGTGGGCTAGCTGAAGCTGGTGGGGGTGTTATTGTAAAAGACGGATCACATTTTATCTTAGATGGTGGTACAATTACTGGTAATGTCAGCACAATTGCTGATTGGACTAAAGGTGGTGGTGCTGTTTCCGTTTTACATGGAAAATTTACAATGAATAGTGGTTCTATTACAGGAAACGCAGCTTTAAGAGGAGCTGGAGTATTTATTTCATCCTTAAGTGGCTCAGTACCTTCGGCCTTTATTATGAACGGTGGTTCTATAGACAATAATACAACCGTAATTGGGGCTGTAACTGCAAGCGGCGGTGGGAAAGCTACAGGTGGTGGTACTGGCGTCTTTGTCTACGGTGCTGGTGCATCATTTACAATGAACGGTGGTACAATACAAAATAATGCAGCATCTCGTATGGGTAGTGCAATTACTATCTCTACAAGCGGAACACTTACTATAAACGATGGTCTCATTACAGGTAACATTGGACCATATGGAGTAATCGGGACAGCTGGAACCCAACCTACGCTTAATCTACTTGGTGGCGAAATCAAAGATAATGTATATGGACCATTGAATGAAGATGGAACTCCAAACACGGCTTTAATAGCAAGCACTGATAGTGGACCAACTATAATACGTGCATGGGTATCTGATATACCTTACGGTATTGTTCTAAACTATCAAGGAGTAATTGCTAAGCTCAATTATCCAAGTAATGGCACCTATATTGAAGGAGCTGCACCTATTGCTGAGGGTCAGTAAAGCCTAAGTTACTAATCTTATAGCAAAACAAGATAAGCACTTGAGTCATCTCAAGTGCTTTTTTTATGTATTAAAAGCAAATCTTATTTTCAAAAACCTACATTATGTGCTATTATACTAGCGATGGAAAAAGTTGTTTCGCCTAATGAGCTGGTATTTCGCAGGTTTTTGCGTAATAAACTAGCAATAGTGGGCTTATATATTTTAACTGCAATGTTTCTCTTTTCTTTTATTGGACCATTTTTTAGTCCTTATGGCGAATATGCCATTTTTTTTATTCAAGATGGTGTAGAAATTGAGAGAGATAGCATAGAGAGCTTTGTAGATTCAGATATAGAAATATTGCGTAGAGCTCCACCTTCAAGGTCTCACCCGCTGGGTACAGATAGAGATGGCAGAGATGTACTTGTACGCCTCATGTACGGGGGGCGCATCTCACTTATTATTGGAATAGGTGTTGTAGGTATTCAATTGATATTTGGCATGTTTCTTGGGGGATTGGCAGGATATTATGGCAAATGGGTAGATGGCCTAATTATGCGCCTAGTAGATACCTTTAACTGTATTCCTACACTTCCGATTATGCTTATTGGCTCCTCTATTATGATTTCTCTCAAAGTACCTCAGCAAGCACGAATTTATTATGTTATGCTTTTTCTCGGTTTTATGGGATGGGCAGGAGTTGCTCGCCTTGTAAGGGGGCAGATCCTCTCTTTAAGAGAACAAGATTTTATGGTAGCTACTGAGGCAACAGGGATTCGCCCTATTCGCCGTATAACTCGCCACCTTTTACCAAATGTATTACCACAGCTCATTGTACTTGCAACACTCGGTGTTGGTAACGTAATTCTTCTTGAATCTGCTTTAAGCTTCTTGGGGTTTGGACTCCCCTTCCCCTACGCCTCATGGGGGAACATGGTTAATGCAGTAAATGATCCGATAATTATGAGAGAGTTCTTAAATATTTGGGTACCCCCTGGGTTATGCATTTTAGTCACCGTTATGTCATATAACTTTGTTGGAGATGGCTTGAGAGATGCCTTTGATCCAAAAATATCTCGTTAAGCTCAATAAAGGATTTCTAGCATGCCACCGATACAAAACAATTTGACCATTCAAAACAAGACTATTCTAGCTGTAGAAAACTTACAAACAAATTTCTACACTGACTCAGGGATTGTACGTGCTGTTGATGGTGTTAGCTTTTCTATTGAACAAGGCAAAACACTTGCACTTGTGGGAGAATCTGGTTGCGGTAAATCAGTTACAGCTCTTTCAATTATGCGACTATTACAAGAACCTGCAGGAAGAATTAAAGAAGGAAACATATGGTTCACCTCTGAGCCGACAGATAATACTCTAGGAGAAACTCAGAGTGTAAACGAAAGGGTTAATTTAGCAACAGTTCCACAGGAACAAATGCAAACAATTCGTGGTAATAAAATCGCTATGATTTTTCAAGAGCCGATGACAAGCCTAAATCCTGTTTTTACTATTGGATTTCAACTCGAAGAAGTTCTCTTGCTCCATCAATCTAAACTTTCTAAAATAGAGCGCTACGAAAAAACTATTCAATTGCTTACAGATGTAGGGATTCCACATCCAGAGCGAACATATAGGCTCTATCCACACGAACTATCTGGCGGCATGAGACAGCGTATAATGATTGCTATGGCTCTCTCCTGCGACCCGCAATTAATAATAGCAGATGAGCCAACAACGGCTCTCGATGTTACTATTCAAGCTCAGATACTCGATTTACTTTTAGATATTAAAGAAAAACACAAAACATCGATTTTACTCATTACACACGACTTAGGTGTTGTAGCAGAAACAGCTGATATGGTTGCAGTAATGTATGCAGGAAAAATTGTAGAGCATGCAACAGTAAATGAATTATTTGCTAACCCAAGCCACCCATATACACAAGGGTTACTCAAAAGTAAACCACAATTTAGAAGCACCCAAGAGCGCCTTTATTCTATACCGGGGCAAGTTCCAAATGCACTTTCATTGCCTAAACACTGCTACTTTAAAGAGCGTTGCGAGCAATCAGTAGACCAATGTTCAGCAAATTATCCAGAATTAGAATATCTAAGTCAAAGTCACAGTTGTTCGTGTTACGTAGCTCAAAAAAATATGAGGAACAAGGTATGAAAAAAGAGGAATATCCAACTCCACTTATAGATGTGCAACATCTAAAGAAGTACTATCCACTCAAAGGTGGACTGCTCCAAAAAAACACTGCCTATGTAAAGGCCGTTGACGATGTTTCTTTTTCTATTGAGCAAGGAAAAACACTTTCTCTTGTTGGAGAATCTGGTTGTGGTAAAACGACAGTAGGAAAAACTGTTTTACGGCTTACCCCTGCAACTGGAGGCAAGGTATTATTTGAAGGAACTAACCTCTTTTCTGTAAAGAATAAACTATTACGTACCATGAGACCTCTCATTCAGCCAATTTTTCAGGATCCTTACAGCTCACTTAACCCACGCATGACTGTTGGAGAAATAATTGGAGAAGCCGTGCGTGAACATAATATAGTTTCTAAAGTGACATATAGGGATTATCTGCTTAAAATAATGGACGACTGTGGCTTACAAAAACAACATGTAGACCGCTATCCCCACGAATTTTCTGGAGGCCAACGTCAACGTATTTGTATTGCACGAGCACTTGCTTTAAAACCTCGCTTTATTGTAGCAGACGAACCAGTATCAGCACTTGATGTTTCCATACAAGCACAGATTATTAACTTGTTATGCGATTTACAAAAAGAATACAACCTAACTTATTTATTTATCTCACACGATTTATCGGTGGTTGAACACATAAGCAACGAAATAGCTGTAATGTATTTAGGAAAAATTGTTGAACAGGGAAAAAAAGAAGAACTGTTTAATAATCCTTTACATCCATATACAAAAGCACTTTTTAGTGCAGTCCCCATCCCTGACCCAACAAACAAAAAGAAGCGCATTATACTTAGTGGAGACATGCCTTCTGCCCTTAATCCTCCTAAAGGATGTGCATTTCATACTAGATGCTCGTATTGCACTGACATATGTAAAGAAATAGCTCCTGACTTGCAAAAATACTCAAACGATCATGTAGTTGCTTGTCACTTGGTAAAAGAGACAATACAGTAATGAAAAAATTGCACAATGACGATGGTCGGACAATTGTTAATATGAACATTCCTGGTATGCCTTGGTATAATCCAAATACCTTAAAAGATACACATTCCGAAACACTGCAAAATAAACCAAGCCCTTTAAATCTTACAAAAAAAGAACTGTTTGCAATTATAAAGGCAGGCTTCTCTGTTTTACTTCCAATCATAGCTGTGTTTGTAGTTGGATACACTGCTATTATGCTTTTTTTACATTTTGTGTGGCTGCAGTAAAATTAGTTTTTAAGAAATAAATCTTTAGTTTACATTTATAGAAAACAATGTTATCATGTATAATAGGTATTAATAAATTATAGGTATAAGTAATGAAAAAATTTTTACATCGTTGTTTTTTTCTCTCAGTAGTTACTCTTTTTATAAGTTGTTCTCAAAACAACGATATAGTTACTATTAATTGGTGGCAGTTTCCAACCTTTGGTGAAGATGGAATTTTTGAACAACGCCTTATAAGTGCCTTTGAAGAAAAGCATCCGAATATCAATGTAGAGCTTAAGATGATTTCATTCGAAAATGGGCCGGCGTTAATAGAAACTGCCCTTGCTACAAAAACAGCTCCAGATATTACGTATGATTCGCCTGGACGTATAATAGATTGGGGAAACAGAGGGCTCTTGGAACCTCTCAATAGTTTAATTGAACCTGTTACATCACACCTTGCAGAAGCTCCGCTTGCTGCTTCAAGAGGTAAAGATGGGAATTACTACATGTACCCAGTTCATACAGGTGGTTTTACTATGGCTTTTAATAAAAACCTATTAGAAGACTTAGGCTTACTAGAAATACTTCCTTACAATAGAGGCGATAGATCTTGGACCTTACAAGAATACGAAGCTTTACTAAAAGCTTTACATGCAAAACTTCCTTCAGGAAAGGTTCCTGCAGTATTCTATGCAAAATCTTCTGCAGGAGACCAAGGGACACGAGCCTTTATGGCAAACTTACATGGTGATGCACCATTGATGGATTCTCAGTTAACGGAGTATATATACAACTCTACAAATGCGGTTAAAAATGTTGAATGGTTACAAACGGCAGTAAAAGAAGGATTAATACTTAATGGTTTATCCCTACAATCGGCTGATGCAATTAATATGTATTGCGCATCTAATGCAGCAAGTACCATTTTATTTTCTTTGCAACTAGAGAAGATTAATCAAAATAAAATTAACTACAATGGAGAATACTTCGAGTCAATTTATATGCCTTTTCCAAATAATTCGGGAAAACCCCAACTTGAATTCATTGTAGGTGGTCCAACTATTTTTAATAATGGAGATAAGAAAAAAATTGCTGCAGCTAAGAAGTTTATAGAATTCCTTGCTCAAGATAAGACTTACGCACCGATACTTATTGAAGAAACTGGCCTTTTTCCTGTATCGAAAGACATAGCTATAATTCATGAAACAGAGGAAGAAAAATGGAATGCAGAAGCATCTCAATTTTTTGGGCTGTATTACAACTCAATATCAAACTTCTCGCAAATGAGGCCATTATGGTTAGATACAATGCAAGATGCGCTGCAGGGCGAAGATGCTCAAAAAATACTAAACCGTTTTGTAAAAAATGCGAATAATACGTTGAAGTGAGTACAAGAATTAATAAAACAGTTTAAATTATCTATCGCAGAGTTTTCGATGTTCTTCTTTATAGGAGAACATTCTTTTATCTGCTTTCTCTAAAACTTCTTTTAGACTTATCCCATCAGTTGGGTAACTTGCAAATCCAATACTACTAGATATACGAATCTCATGACCTTCAATAAAAAATGGATCTTCGGCTAAGCGGATAAGCCTATCTTGTACATGCTTACACTGCTCTTCATCCTGTTCTGCTGGAAAAATAATAACAAATTCATCTCCACCAACTCGAGATATAAAGGTATCTTTTCTAAACTGAGATAGAAGCCTTTCTGCAAAAACGCTTAATAACTTATCTCCAATAGCATGTCCAAATGTATCATTAACCGGTTTAAATTTATTTAAATCGAGATAAAACAGTGTATAGTTATTCTTTTTTAAGTTTTTACGAACTTCTTCGTATTTATCAAGAGCTCTACGATTATATAAATTTGTAAGTGAATCTGTTAATGATTGTGTATGAGCAACATGTCTACTCATTTCTGATTGACGGAATGTAAAATATATGACAATAGAAGAAAGACTCGCAATTAAAAATACTATTATTAGATTCTGTATAATTTCAAACTGCATGTCACGTTTATACATGGTTATTTCCCACTGAGCTTGACCAATTTTAAATGCATAGGAGATTCCCATCGAATCAGGCGAGAAATTTTGTGATGCGTGTAAATCTACAGCATGATCATTATAATTTGACTTTATAGAGTATTCGTAACCTAATTCCTCTAAGCTTTTTAAGCCTGTATCATTAAGTAATGTATCTGTAGGTCGAATAATTGCCGAAACAAAACCCCAAAAAACTTCTTGTCCATCCTCTATGTAATATACAGGGTTTCTAGCAACTAAGCCAGAAACACCAATCATCATGGTATATGGACCAGAAAAAGCGACTCTTTTTGTTTCCATTGCTATTATTGCATCGTGCTTTGCGCCAATATCATTAAATACATTATATCCAATAGATACTTCATACCCTTTTTTTGGATAAAACTCAGTAATAATTCCATCAGGCATATATGCAATTGCTATGTGTTTTTGTTCATCATATGCAAGAGTCATCATGGTGATTACTTCGGAATTAGGAAGAGATCCATTATTTGCAACTAAAAGAGAATCAAGAACTTCGGTTGCGCTTGCTGCCTCATCAATTACAGACGTAATTCGTTCAGCATAAAGAGACGTTAGGTATTCGAGATTAACTCGGTTATCCCTAACTACACCAACATAGCGTAGATATAAAGAGAGTATACTGGCAATAATTAAAACTACAAGCACGACTCGAGAAAGTCTCATCAAATCCACCTTCGTTATACTTAGAATAGCATTATTATGGAAATATATGCAATACCATATCTAATATTTATATACTACCATACCTTTCTACGATTCACAAGTAGAATAAACATCCATGCTTAAAATCTTTCTAGTTTGTTTTTTATAAAAAAAATGGTATAGTTGTACTATGAAAATTCTTTATGAAGATAAATATATTGTAGTACTTGAAAAACCTACAGGCATCCTTTCTGTGCCGTATCCCGGATTTAGAGGAAAAACTATTTTTGATGCATTATACGAAAACCGCAGAAAAAGAGGTTTAATACGAGGCAGCTTTAGGCCATACACGGTACATAGACTCGACAAGGAAACATCGGGCGTTATGATGTTTGCACTAACTCAAGAAGCTCAGAAAATTATTATGGATAATT
>CAYJNB010000098.1:1212-7688 GCA_964371205.1 uncultured Treponemataceae bacterium | reverse complement strand
TTAGAAACAGTTGGCGAAGAACTACGCAAAATGATGAGTTGGCAAAAAAAATAGAAAGCTAAACTAGTCGCTTTATTTGAGGGGTGTGTTGCTTTTGCGCGCACTCCCTTCTTTTATATAGACAAGTACAAAAAATGGAGTTTGTAAGTGGTGCACAAAAAAAACATAACAATTTTAGATTCTACCTTACGTGATGGAGCCCAAGGCGAAGGCATTAGTTTTTCTGTTCAAGATAAAATACACATAGTAGAAGCATTAGATAACCTTGGTGTAACATACATCGAAGCGGGAAATCCCGGATCTAACCCAAAAGATTTGGAGTTCTTTCAAGAGGTAAAAAAATTAACACTAACAAATTCCGAGCTTTGTGCTTTCGGGGCTACTAGGCGCAAAGGGATTTCTTGTGCAGAAGATGTAAATTTACAAAGTCTTCTTGCAGCAAACACAGAAACCGTTGTTATATTTGGAAAAACATGGGATTTTCAAGTAACAGAAATTATTAAAGCAAGTTTAGAAGAGAATCTTGCAATGATAAAAGAAACGACACAGTTTTTATGCGATAACGGTAAAAAAGTTATCTATGATGCAGAACATTTTTTTGATGGTTATGAGTCAAACGCTGCGTATGCGCTTCAGACGCTTCGTGCAGCCGTAGAAGGGGGAGCTTTTTCATTGGTGCTTTGCGATACAAAGGGTGGTTTTGGCTTAACTCCAATGATGAATGCGATACAGGCAACTGTAAAAGAGTTTGCAAACGATAAAAGTAAAGATGGAAATCAAATCGAAATAGGTATACATACCCATAACGATTGTGGCTTGGCTGTGGCTCACTCGCTTTTAGCCGTTGAACAAGGTGCAACTCAAGTGCAAGGAACACTCCTTGGCTTTGGTGAGAGAACAGGGAATGCAGATCTGTCTTCCATTATGGCAAATCTTGAACTTAAAATGGGTTATACCTGTCTTCCAAAAGATAATATAACAAAGCTTACCCCTATTTGCAGGCAAGTTGCAGAAATTGCAAACATTCCGCTATCAAGTGGAGCTCCATTTGTTGGATCAAGTTCGTTTGCTCACAAGGCTGGAATGCATATAGACGGTGTAACTAAAAACCCACACGCATATGAGCATATTACCCCAGAGTCAGTTGGAAACGAGAGAGTATTCCTCATGAGCGAGGTTGCAGGTCGTACAATGATTCTCGAAAAAATAAAGAGATTCGACTCATCAATCGAAAAAGACAACCCAATAATAAGCGATATTACCAATAAGGTAAAAGAACTTGAACACGCCGGCTACCAATTCGAAGGAGCCGAAGGAAGCTTTGAGCTTATGGTTCGAAAGGTAATTGGGAAATATAATCCATTCTTTAAGCTCCACTATTACAAAACAAATGGTGAACATCCAAGAATGAATGAGCTTGTAAGTTCATTTGCTCAGCTTAAAATTGAAGTGGATGGGCAAATTGAAATTACAGCAGGCGAAGGCGATGGACCAGTTCACGCTCTCGACGTGGCACTCCGAAGTGCTCTTGAGAGATTCTATCCAGGTGTAAAATCTATTCGGCTTATTGATTATAAAGTTCGTGTATTGGATTCAAAAACAGCAACCGCATCAAAGGTTCGAGTTCTTATCGAAAGTACCGATGGTGTAAACACATGGCAAACAGTTGGTGTATCTTCCGACATAGTGGAAGCATCGTGGCTTGCTCTTGTGGATTCAGTTGAGTTTAAATTGATTAAAGACGTAGAGAAAAAATATAAGAATATAGTGTAATAATTACTAAATACAAATAAGGAAGGATATAACATGAAAAAAAGCATAGCAGTAATAGAAGGGGACGGAATAGGTCCAGATATTGTAAAACACGGAATTGCTGTCTTAGACGCAATTTCAAAAAAATATAATCATGAATTTGAGTATACTCGTGTATTGGCAGGAGGGGCTGCAATTGATGCAACTGGAGGCCCTCTTCCACAAGAAACAATCGATATTTGCCAAAAATCAGATTCAGTGTTGCTTGGGGCAGTTGGTGGTGCAAAATGGGACACCCTTCCTGGTCACTTACGTCCAGAAATGGCGCTTTTAGGCTTAAGAAGTGCGCTTAAAGTTTTTGCAAACCTAAGACCAGCTCTTATGTTTAAACAACTTTCTGCAGCGTGCCCCTTAAAAGAAGAAATTATTGGCGAAGGCTTAGATATTCTTATAATTCGTGAACTTACCGGTGGTATTTACTTTGGCGAAAAAGGCAGAAGCGACGACAAAAAAGAAGCCTACGATACCATGAAATACTCATGGGTAGAAATTGAAAGAATATTAAAAGTTGGTTTTGAATCCGCTCAAAAGCGTGGCAAAAAACTTTGTGTTGTAGATAAGGCAAATGTGCTCGAAAGTAGTCGCTTATGGCGAGAAGTTTCGGAAAGTATGAAATCAAATTACAGCGATGTAGAGCTTTCATACATGTATATTGATAACGCTGCAATGCAATTAGTACGCAACCCAAAACAATTCGACGTAATTGTAACAAGCAATATGTTTGGCGATATTTTGTCTGATGAAGCAAGTCAAATTACTGGTTCTATTGGTATGCTCGCATCTGCCTCTTTAGGAGATGGTACAGGCCCTGGACTTTATGAGCCAATCCACGGTTCAGCCCCTGATATTGCAGGTAAAGATCTTGCAAATCCTCTTGCAACTATTTTATCGATTGCAATGATGCTTCGATACGATTTTAGCATGGAAAAAGAGGCTTTAGAAATTGAAAAAGCAGTAGAAAAAGTACTAGATGATGGCTGGAGAACAACAGACATTGCAGGAAGTAATTTAGAAAGCTTAAAGGCAAATGGTAAACTTGTTGGAACAAACCAAATGGGTGCTCTTGTAGTAAAAACTATAGAAAATATATAATCAAATAAAGTAAGGAAATTAATATGAAAAGTGATAATGTAAAAAAAGGTATAGAAAGAGCTCCTCACCGTTCATTGTTTAAGGCAATGGGCTATACAGACGAGGAATTGTCTCGTCCTTTAGTTGGGGTAGTTAACGCAAAAAGCGAAATTGTACCTGGACATATGCACTTGCAAACAGTAGTAGATGCAGTAAAAGCTGGAATCCGCATGGCAGGTGGAACCCCAATAGAATTCCCTGCAATCGGTGTTTGCGACGGTATTGCAATGGGACATGAGGGAATGCGTTATTCGCTTGTAACTCGTGAGCTTATTGCAGACTCAGTTGAATGTATGGCTCTCGGTCACGCTTTAGATGCATTGGTAATGGTACCAAACTGCGATAAAATTGTTCCTGGTATGCTCATGGCTGCAGCTCGTGTAAACTTACCAACAGTTTTTGTATCTGGAGGCCCAATGCTTGCAGGTCGACACAATAATAAACTGCTTTCGCTCAGTAGTGTATTCGAAGCAGTAGGAGCTGTTGCAGCAGGAAAAATTGACGAAGCTGAATTAACTCAAATAGAAAACACTGCTTGTCCAAGCTGTGGCTCATGTTCAGGTATGTATACCGCAAACAGTATGAACTGTGTTACCGAAGTCCTTGGTATGGGCTTGCCTGGAAACGGCACAATTCCTGCACCGTATGGAGCTCGCGTTGCTTTAGCAAAACACGCAGGTATGGCAGTTATGAATATGCTCGAAAAAGGTATAACAGCTCGTCAAATTATGACAGATAAAGCATTCGAAAACGCATTAATTGCAGATATGGCGCTTGGTTGTAGTTCAAATACTGTGTTGCATATTCCTGCAATTGCACACGAAGCTGGTGTAAAAATTGATTTAAAACGAATTAACGAAATTTCAGAAAACACACCAAACCTCTGCCGTCTTGCTCCTGCAGGTCAAACTCATATCGAAGACTTGTATGAAGCAGGTGGTATTTCTGCTGTACTTAAAGAATTAGATAAGAAAAACCTTATTCACTCTGACTTAATGACAGTAACAGGAAAAACAATAAAAGAGAATATTGCTACTGTGATAAATAAAGATCCAGAAGTGTTACGCCCAATCGACAATCCATATTCACCAACCGGTGGTATTGCTGTTATGTTTGGTAACCTTGCACCAAATGGCTGTGTAGTAAAACGCTCTGCCGTTGCTCCTGAATTAATGAAAAAATCAGGTCCTGCACGTGTATTTAATAGCGAAGAAGAAGCATTTGCAGAAGTGCAAAAGGGTGGCATTAAATCAGGAGATGTAGTGGTTATTCGTTACGAAGGTCCGCGCGGTGGCCCTGGTATGAGAGAAATGCTTTCTGTTACTGCAGCTCTTGCTGGCCGTGGACTCGATAAAGAAGTTGCACTCATTACTGACGGTCGCTTTTCTGGAGCAACTCGTGGTGCTTCAATTGGTCATACTTCGCCAGAAGCTGCAGTTGGAGGACCAATTGCCTTGGTTGAAGAAGGTGACATAATCGAAATTGATATTAACAATTATTCAATTAATTTAAAAGTAAGCGACGAAGAACTTGCAAAGCGTAAAGCTGACTGGAAGGCTCCAACTCCGCTTACAGGAAATAGTTATCTTGCTCGCTATGCAAAACTTGTTAGTTCTGCAGATAGAGGAGCTATTTTTGATATTGCAAATAGCTTGTTATAAGGTTAGATAATTTTTAAAAATTGAAGTTTTTAGAAATTACCAATAAACAAAAATAAACAATTTTTAAGTTGAATTTGCATAAAAGCCGTATTATAATAGATAAGCTTTATTTTGAAAGAAGTATACGGTGCAAAAATCAGGAGGAACAATGCAAAAAACAGGCGCACAAATAGTTATAGAATGTCTTAAAGAACAAGGGGTAAAAACAGTATTTGGATACCCAGGTGGAACAATATTAAATATTTATGATGAATTGTACAAAAATAGCGATGCAATTCATCATATTTTAACAGCTCACGAACAAGGTGCAGCCCATGCTGCAGATGGTTTTAGTCGAGCAAGTGGCGAAACGGGTGTTGTTTTTGCTACTAGCGGACCTGGAGCTACAAACCTTGTAACCGGTATTGCAAACGCATACATGGATTCAATCCCAATGATTGCAATTACGTGTAATGTTCCTTCTCAATTACTCGGACGCGACTCATTTCAAGAAGTCGACATTACAGGTATTACTATGTCGATTACAAAGCATAACTATATTGTGCGCGATGTTACAAAACTTGCAGACATTATTCGCGAAGCATTTGTTATTGCAAAAAGTGGTCGCCCAGGACCTGTTTTGCTCGATATTCCAAAGGAAGTAACAGCCGCAAGTGCTGAGTACACGGCTATGACTGTTGCAGAAATTGACAAAAAATTTCTAGACACAAAAATTCCGCAAGGCGAGCATCGCTCTCCTGCAACCAAGCATGCAAAGTATAAAACATCTTCCGACGAAGTTATTGCAGAAGCTGCAAAGCTTATTACAGATGCAAAACGCCCTATGCTCTATATTGGTGGTGGGGTAGTGCAGTCAGATACTTGTGCAGAAGTAATGCAATTAGCAGAAAAGCGCAATATACCAGCTTGTGTTAGTCTTATGGGAAAAACAGCATTTCCAGCTCTTCATCCGCTTTGTCTTGGTATGATTGGTATGCACGGAACAAAGGCTGCAAATGTTGCTGCAAACAAGTGTGATTTACTTATTACGATTGGGGCACGTTTTTCTGACCGTGTAGTTTCTGATCCAAAGCGCTTTGCCCAAAATGGAAAAATTCTGCACATCGATATAGATCCTGCAGAGATTAACAAGAATATTAAAACATATCACTCAGTAATTGGTGATATGAAAGATATCTTACAACGCATGTTACCGCTTATTTCTGCAAGTAAGAAAACTGAATGGAACGATCAAGTGGAAGAATGGAAACAACACATTCCACCAAGTTATAGCAAAGATGTGCAATTACATCCAAAGTTTATTTGTACCGAAATTAACCGCCTTGCAGGTGACGATACCATTATTACAACTGAAGTTGGACAACATCAAATGTGGACAGCCCAATTCTATCCATTTACAAAACCAAGAACCTTCCTTACATCGGGCGGTCTTGGAACAATGGGCTACGGAACAGGGGCTGCAATGGGTGCGCAAAGCGCAAAGCCAGATAATTACGTTGTTCACATTGCAGGAGACGGATCATTCCGTATGAACTGTAACGAATTGTCAACAATCAGTCACTATAATCTTCCAATAATTATTATTGTAGTAAATAATGGAACGCTCGGAATGGTTCGACAATGGCAAAACCTCTTTTACGATAAACGATTTTCGGCAACAACCCTCGATAGACCACCCGATTTTGTAAAACTTGCAGAAGCATACGGAATTAGTGGTTTTAGAGCAACAACCGACGAAGAATTTACTGCCGCATTCCAAACCGCCCTCAAAGGCTCTAATGGAAAACGAGTCCCTGTACTCATTGAATGTGTAGTCGACATTGACGAAATGGTATTCCCAATGGTTCCATCAGGAAAGCCAATAGATGAGCT
>CAYJNB010000098.1:0-1112 GCA_964371205.1 uncultured Treponemataceae bacterium | reverse complement strand
ATGATAAAAAGAAACCAGGCATTTGCCAATTTAACAGCGGGCTACCTCTTTCCCGAAATAGCAAAAAGAAGAAGAGAATTTGCAGCGGCTAATCCAGATGCAAAAATTATTAGTTTAGGAATTGGAAACACAACAGAACCTCTTACTCCTCATATTTCTAAGGGAATGTCAAATTATGTTGCAGCATTACAAACGCCAGAAGGCTACTCAGGCTATGGCGATGAGCAAGGCTTAACAGAATTACGCAAAAAAATTGCAGAAAAATTGTATACCATAAAAGGAAAGCAACTTGTGCAACCAGAAGAAGTTTTTATCTCTGATGGTGCAAAATGCGATATTGGGCGTTTGCAAGTACTCTTTGGAAGTGAAGTTCCTGTAGTAGTGCAAGACCCAGCCTACCCAGTTTACGTTGATGGTTCTGTAATTGTAGGAGCTGCAACAAAGGCAACTGATGCAGGATACGAAGGAATTACATACTTACCGTGCACTGCAGACAATAACTTTTTTCCCAACTTAGATGTTGTACCTGCAAATAGCTTAATTTATTTTTGCTCTCCAAACAATCCAACTGGAGCTGTAGCAACTCATGCAGAATTAAAAAAACTAGTGGACTTTGCGCTTAAAAATGGTTGTATCATTATTTTTGACTCAGCATATTCTGCCTTTGTACGCGACGATAGCTTGCCTATTTCGATTTTCGAAATTGAAGGCGCAACAAAGTGTGCTATCGAAGTAAACTCATTTTCTAAACCAATTGGTTTTACCGGTGTTCGTCTCGGTTGGTCAATTGTGCCTGCAGATCTCAAGTTTGCAGATGGTACACCTGTTGCACAAGACTGGAATCGTATTATGACAACCATGTTTAACGGTGCTTCAAACATTGTACAAATGGGTGGACTTGCAGCACTTGACGACGAAGGTTTAAAAGAAGCACGTGAATTAACAGACTACTACTTAGAAAATGCACGTACTATTCGCGATGGTTTACAAGGCGAAAACTTTAAGAAAATGGGTGTAGAGCTTTTTGGTGGCGACAACGCGCCGTACATTTGGGCTCGCTTTCCTGGCAAAAAAAGTTGGGACGTGTTCGACCAAATCTTAAAACAATGCCA
>CAYJNB010000097.1:0-7828 GCA_964371205.1 uncultured Treponemataceae bacterium | reverse complement strand
TGCTCTTGCATAATATGATATTCATCGTCGGTTAATGAACTATTCTTCTTAAGAATAAGATCAGAAATTGCAACTTTACCAACATCGTGTAAGCGTGCAGCAATTACTAAGCAGTCTCTAAATTTTTGCGAAAAAATAGGATCAATATCATGCTTTACAGCCCATAAGTCGTAAATTTCTAATGAATAGTGAGTAACTCGTTCAACATGCCCACCGGTTTCTTTTGGATCACGTAAACGAGTCATTTCTGTCATACGAGAAATCATACTTCGTGTTAAATATGCTTTTTCTAATGCTTGTGTTGCGGCAATTGCAAAATGGTTAATATAAAACTCAGCATCTTTATCAAACGGAATTATGTTTCCCTCATTATCGAGAGCATTAATTACTTGAATTACACCTATCTCTTTATTGTCTGCGTTTTTTAGGGGAATAGTCAGCATAGACTGTGTTTTGTACCCAGATAAATCATCTACTGTGGTGTTAAAGGTATATGGCGTTCCTTCCGGTATTTGATACACATCTGGAATATTAACAACCTCTCCACTGAGAGCAGAAAAACCAGAAATTGATTTTTCGCTAATGGGAAAAGAAAACGAAACAAACGGTAACTTTTCACCTTTATGTAATTTCTTTGACTGTGTATCATTCTGTGCATGACAAATACGTAATCGATCACCCTCACACTCGTAAATTGAACCGGCATCAGCATTCACAATAGTTCGTGCCTCAGTAAGAATACTTTCAAGCATAATACTAGCATCGTTAATTTTATTTAGTTCGCGTTCAATTTCAAATATCTGCAATAATTTTTCTACATCCATAATTTATCCTTTACCAGTATACGCTAAATTTTATACTTTGTCTAATTTAAAAGTCAATTTTTTTTGATTAATGAAAAGAACAAAGGACCTGCACCTTGATGACTATCTGGAAGAACATGATATCCAACTTCTGTCTGCTCAGCTACACCCCTAACAGTATCCTGATTAAATATACTCATAATTTCTGCGGTTGGATATTTTTTTATTAATTTTTTTACCACTGCATCATTTTCTGTAGGTGATAATGCACAGGTAGCATATAAGATATAACCACCTTTTTTTAAGCAGAGAAATGCTGAAGAAAGCAAAGCCCATTGCGCTATGGACAAGTTTTTAATTCGTGCGGCACTCCATTGATCAAGATATTTTTTGTCTTGTAGAACATGGCGTTCAGACGAACAAGGAGCATCTAGCAATATAGCATCATAAGTTTCTTTTTCGTACTTGCACCACATTGAAGCATCTCTATTTGTAACAGTTATGCGCTCTCTTATATCTTGAGGTAAATGCTCATCAAGGACACGTACTAAGCGATTTTTTCTCTCCCGAGAGCGCTCATTACTAATCATAGTTGCACTTAAATTCATTTTACTTGCAAGAACTAATGATTTACCACCAGGAGCTGCACACATATCTAGAATTTTTTCTGCATTTTCTAATGGAAGAGCTGCTGCTGCCAAAACACTAGCGGAATCAAGAAAATATGGCTTTAGAAGTTTTTCGTTATAGGAGCTATTCTCTTTTTCTTGCAGCAAGGCAGCTTTAAGAGGCTCCCAGCGCTCTTGAAATAATTCGCTATAATAAGTATCAAACCCTAACTCCCCTACTAGGTTGTTAGACTTCTTTTTTGCTGCCACAACTACCCTCCATTACCAAAGTAATCATTATATACATTGTATCCCTTTGTATATGCATCTTGGAATGCAGAAATGCGCTCTTCTATACTATTCAATGGTGAATTTTTAATGATATTAGATGAAGTATCGAGCAAGCCTTGGTCACATTTAAATGCAATAACCTTTGTTACAGCTTGATTAATTTTATACATAAAAGCAGGATCAGAAATAGCTTTTTGTGCTATAGACTGTCGAGCACTAGATGAATCTTTTGCAGAAAGCATAATCATAGTAACTCCTGCATCTATTGCTGCAATTACTGCTTCTTCTGGGGTAAAACCGCTTTTACTGAGCGCTCCCATATATAAGTCATCAGATACGATGAGCCCTTTAAACTTAAAATCGTTACGTAATATTCCAGTTACAGTTTTCTTAGAAAGACAAGCAGGAAATAAAGGATCTAAAACAGGTGTAATTACATGAGATAAGAGAATCGCCTCTGGATTTTCGAATAAGGACATCCTAAAAGGATACACATACTCAGAAAAAAGCTGAGTCTTATTTACTTGTAAGGTTGGCAGTGTATAATGCGGATCGTCATCTGTGTTTCCAGGAAAATGCTTTATTGTTACGGCTACACCAGCATCTTTATAGCCTTGTATAGCCTGTCGTGTATAATTCTGCACTTGAAATGCAGTACCATAACTGCGTGTATCTAGAAAAATCTTGTTTGATTCATTGTATGACTCCACTATAGGCGCTAGATTTATATGAAAGCCAAGTGCATTTAGCTGCCTTCCAGAAAGAGCATACCAGTTTCTTGCAATACTAACATCAACAGTGCTTGCAATAGCTTCTGCAGATGGCAATGGGGAGGCAACATTTCTAAGACGATTTACTTGTCCACCTTCATGATCTAAAAAAAGAAGTGGTGCTAGAGAATTTCGCTCAGAAGTATAATATTTATAAATTTTATCCGTAAACTGCATAACTTGAGTGGGAGTATCTGCAATATTATAAGCAAAAAATAAAAATGATCCCGGTGGAGGCAAGGAATCTAGTTTTTCGTATAACAACTCCTCTTTACCATCTATCCCTGAGATTATAAGCTGTGAGATGCGTTCTTCTAACGGCATAGAAGAAGCATACCACGATGCAAGCATTTCTACCTTTGAAGTAAAAAGCGTTCTTTCTCCATGTATACTAGGTGTAGTAGGATACTTACCGACTAGTCCTTGCAAAGTAGAACTAGTCGAAGTACATAAGAACAATGACAGTGCAAATGTGAGTAAAGAAAACAAGCGCTTTTTGTTTAAATCTAGAATAAAACGTTTGTGAACCATGGAATATAGGTAACAAGCATTAAAATACAAAATTCAACAAGTAAAAATGGTACTACATTTTTAACTACTTGCATAACTGGCTTATCAAAAGCATAAGAGGCTATAAACAAGTCCATTCCTACAGGAGGTGTTAAAAAACCTAATTGTAAGTTCATTAAAAATATTACACCAGTTTGTACTGCAGAGATTCCAAATGATTCTGCAACTGGTATGAGCAATGGGGAAACAATCATAATTGCAGAATAAATGTCCATCAAACAGCCAACAACTAGTAACAGCAAGTTCATTAACAATAAAAACAAGAATTTTGATTGTACATGGGTTGCAATAAAGTCTGAGAACATATAAGGCACATTTGCATCAATTAAAAAATACGATAAAGCTCGTGCGGCTGAGAGTATAATAAGTACTCCACCAGTAATTGGAATACTTTCTGCAATTACGCTAAAGGCAGACTTAAGATTAAAATCTTTTCGTACAAATGTTTCTAAACAAAATGCATACGCAACTGCAAACGAGGCTGCTTCCATTAGGGTAAAAAATCCAGTAAAAAAGCCTGCAACTATAATTAACGGCATTAAAAGCTCAAAAACCGATTGTTTAAAAGCTAGTTGCAGGGCCTTAGCAGAAAATTTTGGTCTATCAGTAGTTCTATCTTTAAGAATTCCTAGAGTAATCATGGCAATTGCAAGCATTGCTCCAGGTATAACAGCTGCTCTAAAAAGATCAAAGACATCAACAGAGAAATAATTTGTTGTTCCGTACATGATTATAGCAACACTTGGAGGGAATAAAAGTCCAATTGCTCCTGAAACAACTATGAGCGACTGAGCGTTCTTTTCTTTATAGCCTGTTCCTGTAAGCATAACTGTTAACAACGAACCAAGTGCTAAAATTGTTACACTAGATACACCGGTAAAAGTAGTAAAAAAAGTTGCTACAACAACTGCTGCTATTACAGAACCACCTCGGAACCATCCAAAAAGAGCTCTAAAAACTTCTACGAGACGAGAGCCAGCACTACCCTTTGAAAGAATATAACCAGCTATCGTAAATAGAGGTATGGCAGCAATACTTTTATCTGTCAAAATAGCATAAGACTCTAAAGACATAACTTCTACATAACCGCCACCCTGAGAAAAACAAACGTAAGCAATTCCGCTAATTACAATAAATAAAGGAACACCTAATATTGCTAACAATACAAAGAGAATAACTAAGGGAAATAAGGCTAGAGAAGAAAAAGAAAGCCATGAGTCAGTAATAGCATACAAAGCTGTTAAACTATCTATTCCAAAAGCATAGTAGAATACACCAGTTATTGGCCCCATAGAAATATAAAGACCAATTATTATTCCAACAATAGAAGCTACAGTATTTTTTTTAGATTTTAATACCATTACAATCATCGAAAGATACATAATAGGCATTATAGAAAAATAGGCCTGTAAAGGGATTCCCCATACATTTGTATCTGGATAAAAGATAAAAAATTCTGAAAAAGCTGAGAAAAATAAGGCTGTTAAAATTGCTGTAGTTGCAATAGCTCTAATAGTAACAATAACAGTCTGCACTTTTTGAGGTGCATAGCCAGTTAGGGTTGCTAGACTAAGATGCCTTTCGTCTCTCCATGTAATAATTCCAGCTACACAAGCAAATAAGAACACAAGGTTAAATTGTATTAAATCTGCTCCTGGTACTGGAATAGACAAATATTGCTGTAAAATCTTAATAATTAGTGGAAGAATCGATAAAAAGCATACTAATACGATTGCAACCAAGTCTTGGATTTTTTTACTCATTATTTTTTCTATATTCTTCTAATGCGACTAAAATTTTGTTATAAAAATCTAAGTCAATAACTGAGTTAGTAACTTTAGACATTACCTCTACATCTGCATTAAAGCCTTCTTCAAATGCGGCATCTTCTTCTGCAGTAAGTTCAATGAGAGTACCACCATTTTTTTCTATCAAGTCCAAGTAGTTTCTATCTGTTTCTTCTTGCATGCTCTTCATGCGATCTTCTGCTCGTTTTACAGAGGCAATAAGCTGATCATGATATTCCGCAGGAATACGCTTCCATGTATTTTCTGAAACTACAAAGGCTGAAAGTATAGGACAAATTGGTTTATCTATTACATATGGCATATGCTTATAAATCTGTGTTGCATACCCAATCAAAGGAATTGAATACGCAGCCATTAAATTCGGCGTTCTAATTTGTTGTGCTAACTTATCTGGCGGAACATCAACAGTACTAAAGCCTGCAGCTTTAAAAGAGTTACCAATAGCAGGGCTGCCAAAGCCGCCAGAGCTCATATTGAGTGTTTTTATCTTATCTAAACTACGAACTTCTTCTTTTGCAAAAAAGGTTGCCCAGCCAACGTTCATCCAACCAAGTAGTTCAAAGCCTTTTTCCCTGATTGGTTCAGACATTTCTGGATAAAATTTATCGAGTGTATATGTTAGCTCTTCTTGATTTCTAAAAGTATACGGAACAACGATTGTTAGTGCATGAGACTGTGGGGCTAATTCATACATACCAATATTGCTAAAAATTGCACCATCTAAAGGGCTTCGCTGACCAGGACGTACGTTACGCATTTTTTGTAAAACAGCTATTTCACCACCAAGCGCGTCCATAGAATAAAACTGAAGTTTTACCTTTCCTCCAGTAATTTCTGCCCATTCTTTTGCGATAGTATTTTGTTCAACTTCCCACGGAGAACGTGGAGGAACCATTGTTGCAACCTTAACGGTAATGGTTTGTGCACTTAAGATTGTTGCTATTGCAAGAAATAGCAAGGCTGTAAGTGTTCTTTTTTTCATTATGTTACCTCATTACATATTTTAAATAATCTATTGTCTCATTGATGGGCAAAAATTAGATTACCATTCTAAAAAATAATTTTCTCTATTCTCTACAAGCCAAGCGGCCTTTTCCTGTGCCATTGTAGTGGCAAGACGTGTAGAAGGATTTTCGTTTGGATCTATAGCAAGTGCCTTAGCTAAGGCTTCGTCAAACCCTTGAGAGTCATTGTTAGGGATACAGATAGCCATGGCATAGGTAATATACGGTCCTACTGCTTTACCCTGAGATATTTCTAAGGCTTTTGCATGTGCATTAAGAGCCTTATCGTCTCCTCCACCAAGTTCGGCTGGAGCGGCTGCATAGTAGGCTGTTAAAACATCCCAAATAGCACCATCTGAGTATGTAGGATTTAATTCTGTCGCTTTTTCTAATATATACACAGCACCAAGTACATTAGCTAATAAATCTGGGTTAAGTGGATCTAAAGCAAAGGCTCCAAGCCATCCTGCTCCCGCCCAATAAAGCGCATTAACGTCATCTTCAGCTAACATAGCCGTAGCTTCTTGTAATGTAGATTCGTCTCCACTAAGGATTAAATCAGTAAAACCTTCGTATTTTTGATCGAGAGCTTCTAAAATAAAATCACGCCCTCGCAAATAATGCATCTTTGCACGATTTAATTCTGCATCCCGCAATTCAAACTGTTCAAAAGAAATCATTTCTGCAGGCTGTTGCACAAATGCATTTGCATACATTACATAAAGTGAACCTGTCATTATAGTTAAACCTTGATGTTCTGGATTTTGAGCTTGCATAATTTCGTACATTTTAAGAGCTGTAGGAAAAAAATCAGCTACTAAGATTGCATCTGTCTCTCCAGTAAGTGGCAGCATCATATCTGCATCACTCTCTTTTTTTTCTACTGGAACGCCTTTTTTATCTGCTCCAGAAAGCATATCGGACATTGAGTTCATTGCAGCTTTTTGAATTGAAGCGCATGAACTTACAAAAAAGAGAGAAAAAACACATAAAAAAATGAAAAATCTTCTAATCATACGCATAATTATAGTTATTGGCAAGAAAAAGTCAACGAGATACCCTACTATGTAGACATAAAAAAACCGGAATTTATAATGTAAATTCCGGTCATTAGTATAGAAATTAAAAATATCTATTACTTTATTTCTTAGTGTGCTGCTGATCTAAATAGAAGAGCTGCTGCATCTGCATATGTTGCAATAAATACACCGGCTGCAATTGCAGTACCGATAACACCAGAAACATTTGGTCCCATTGCATGCATCAAAAGGAAGTTAGATGGATCGTATTCCATACCAACCTTGTTTGATACACGTGCTGCCATTGGAACTGCAGATACACCTGCTGAACCAATGAGTGGATTGATTTTGTCTTTTAAGAAAACGTTCATGAGTTTAGCCATCATAACACCTGATGCTGTTGCAATAGCGAAAGCTACAAGACCAAGTACAATAATACCTACTGCGTTTGGATTTAACATTTTTTCTGGAGTCATTTGTGAACCAACACCAAGAGAAAGAAGAATTGAAACAATGTTCAACAATTCGTTTTCCATTGTTTTTGATAAACGATCAACAATACCAATTTGCTTACAGAAGTTACCAAATGCCATCATACCAATAAGTGGTGCTGATGTTGGAATAAGTGCAATTGCAAGAGTTAAAACTGCTACAGGGAAAAGCACTTTTTCAGCTTTAGAAACATGACGCAATTGCTTCATTTTAATACTGCGTTCGTGTTTTGTTGTTAAAGCCTTCATAATAGGTGGCTGAATCATTGGTACAAGAGCCATGTATGAATACGCAGCTACCGCAATAACAGCCATCAATTGTGGAGCAAGTTTACTTGCAACATAAATTGAAGTTGGACCATCTGCACCACCAATAATAGCGATTGCACAAGCATCGAACATTGTGTAATCGATACCAGGAATCATATTCATAACAGCTACACCAAAGAGGGTAAAGAATACAC
>CAYJNB010000096.1:0-7977 GCA_964371205.1 uncultured Treponemataceae bacterium | reverse complement strand
AACAATCACGTGTCTCTTTCGTCTAGTGGTTAGGACACCGGGTTTTCATCCCGGCAACAGGGGTTCAATTCCCCTAAGAGATGAACAAGTTTTCAAAAAAGTAAGGCCGTTTTAGAACGGTCTTTTTTTATGCAGTGATTTGATTTCATATAATAATAGCCTTGCAAAAAGTAGCTATACGTAGTACAAAAGAGATACATATATGGAACAAGAAGTAAAAAAACTAGATAGAAATGCAGTTGCTCAATTACTTTGCGCCGGTGGTGCTATGGATACACTTTCCGAATCTTACGAAGAGAGGCCCTCTCAGGTTGAGTTGCTCAAAGATATTTGTACGGCTTTTAATGCTAACAGTATAGGTGTATTTGAAGCGGGGACGGGTGTTGGTAAATCCTACGCTTATTTGTTACCGTCAATGTTGTGGGCGCTCGATAATAAAGAGCGGGTTATTGTTTCGACTGGTACCATTAACTTGCAACAACAACTTATCGAAAAAGATATTCCTGCCGCAGAAAAAATTATTGGGCGCGAGGTAAAGGCTGTTTTAATAAAGGGTCGACAAAATTTTGTATGTATGAGACGCCTTTTTGATGCACAAAATGAACAAGACTTATTTACCGATGACGATGAGCAAGAAGAGCTTTCTCATATAGTTGAATGGGTAAAAAACTGCGAGAGTGGTAGTCGTTCAGACTTGTCTTTTTTACCACGCGAAATAGTGTGGTCGCGAGTTAATTCTGAATCCGATTCTTGTTTGGGCAATCGTTGCCGATTTTTTGAAAATTGTTTTGTAATGAAGATGCGGAAAATTGCTGCAGAAGCAGATATTTTGGTAGTAAATCATCATCTTTTATTTGCAGATATAGAATCGCGTCTTTCAGGTCTTGGTTACGATGAGGCAGGCGTATTGCCCCCGTACAAACGGCTTATTTTTGATGAAGCGCATGGTATAGAAACTGCGGCAACAAGCTTTTTTTCTCAAGGGATAACACGCTTTAGTTTACTAAAACAGCTAGGTATGCTGTATCGGGTAAAAAAGTCTGCTGCCAGTGGACATTTATTTACCATAGAGGCTCTTTCGAGCGAGGGCGATGTGAGCGAGGCTATGTCTGCCATTACGCTTATAAAAGCACATATACAAGATTTAGAAGAAACAGCTCTTGCGGTGCTCGGCGAAGGATCCACTTGGCGTCTTTCTGCAAAGACAGAAGTACAAGCACAAGCATTACTCCCGTGTTTTGGTGCCTTGAGAGGAAGCCTTACTCAGTTTTGTGGAGTTGTACGCGAACTAATCGATAGTATTGACGAAAAAGATGCCGAAGCTCCAGCCGTGTGGGAGACAAAAAAAATACTCTCGCGCCTGGAAGGTGCTGCAGGAGTTTGTCAGCAATTTTGTGAATGGGGCGACAAGGATGGTAGCGTTTTTTGGATGGAAAAATCGCGTACTTCAAATGCTGGTGTGTATCCGCGCTTTTATGTTACACCTCTCGATACTTCATACATGATGGCTCAAGGTGTCTTTGAGCCTCTTGATACGGTTGTTTGCGTGTCTGCAACAATTAGTATTGCTGATTCATTTGATTTTTGGCTTAAAACAAGTGGTGCTAGTTTAATTGAAGCTGAGCGGCTCAAGTGTAAAACGTACCCGTCGCCATTTCCGTATAAAACGCACATGCTTTTAGCAATTCCAACCGATTCTCCTCTGCCTGATGATTCACAGTTTCAGCCGTATATCGAAAAAGCAATAATCGATTTGATTCAAAAAGCAGGTGGACGTACCTTAGTTTTATTCACTTCGTATGAATCGCTTCGCTCTGCCTGTCATGCTGCACGACTTGAATTGTCAAGACAAGGTGTTACCGTTTTAAAACAGGGAGACGACGATCGCTTTCGCTTACTTGAGGCTTTTAAAAGCGATACGAGTAGTGTGCTTTTTGCAACAGACTCGTTTTGGGAGGGAGTAGACGTTCCTGGAGAATCGCTTTCTCAGGTTGTTTTAGTAAAACTGCCGTTTGGAGTGCCAACAGACCCCGTTTTTGCTTCTCGGTCTGAAGCCATTGAGCGCAATGGTGGCAGTTCATTTATGCACCTGAGTTTACCGCAAGCTGTAATAAAATTCCGGCAAGGTGCAGGAAGGCTTTTACGCACAAAAAGTGATTATGGTGTAGTAACTGTTCTTGACAGGCGCTTACTTGTAAAGCAATACGGCAGTTTTTTTATTCGTAGTATTCCCGAAACAAAACGTGTTTTTGAACCTATGAGTGATATGTTACGAAGTATAGAACGTTTTTTAGACTAGATAATTTTTTAATTTTACCTCTTTAAATACTCTTCTAAATAGTGTATAATAACTCAGCCCAAAGATGAAACAGGAGATTTTATGGCAATTACAAACGGAAAGAGTTTAAAAGATACATTTGGATATTTGTTTGCAGATCTTGCAAAATTAGTTACTGCAGAGAGCGTTATAACAGAAGCGAATGTTCTACAAAAAAGCAATAAGCCCATTTTAAACATAATTGAGGGAATGGTAGAACAATGTATTCTACCTGGTTCAAGGCTTGAAGGAATGGAAAATCTTTCTGCTTTCTTAGATAAAATTAAAGAAGGTAAGAAGGGTATTATCCTAATGGAGCATTATAGTAATTTTGACTTTCCTGCCTTAGTGTACTTATTACTTAATACCGGAGGGGAAGTTGGAAAAGAAATAGCAAATCGACTTGTTGCTATGGCTGGAATGAAGCTTAATGAAGAAAACCCAATGGTAAAGGCATGGGCATCGGCTTTTGATCGTATTGTCATTTACCCAAGTAGAAGTCTTGCTTCGATTACTGATCCTGTGGAAAGAGAAGCCGAAGAAAAGCGTAGTCGTGCAATAAATATGGCTTCTATGCGTGCGCTTGATAGGGTTCGAAAAGATGGACACGTTATTTTAGTATTCCCATCTGGAACACGCTATAGACCAGGAAAACCCGAAACAAAACGCGGAGTGCGCGAAATTGATTCCTACTTACGCCTTTCTGATGTGATGATTTTAGTATCTATAAACGGCAACTGCTTACGTATTTCTGAGTCAGACCCTTCAAATATGCTTGCTGATGAAGTACATCAAGATAAGGTTATCTGTGGAATTAGTCCAGTGTATGAATGTAAGAATTTCCGTAATGAGGTTCTAGATACCGTACCAGAAGACATAGAAGATAAAAAACAATGTGTTGTGGACAAAGTAATGGAAATTTTAGAAGTGCAACACGACAAATATGAGGTAGGACGATTAGACTAGGGACTACCTGCCTCTGTAATTCTTACCCTGTTATGCATTCTGCTAGGGGTAAGAGCTTCTTTTCTTTTTGAATTGTCGCTAATAGTAAATTCTTTACACTAACATAACCAATAAAGCACTCATCCTGCGTTATAGCAATGCTCTCGTATACTTTATCACTTGTACGATTCATTGCTAACATTGCAACGTCTTTAATCGAAGTTCTATAGTCAACTGATAAGAAGTTTTTACTCATTATTTTATGTAAGCTCATGCGACTTCCTAAATTATACCCAAATTGTCCGCTAAAAGTTTGCAAAAGTTTTTCTCGTGTAATTATACCAATAACGCGAAGCCATGTATCAACTACAAAAAATTGTCTTACTTCTTCATTATTTTGCATAATATTGTACAAATCTACCGAAGGAATATTTTCTTGAATACCATTTTCGTATTCACAAATAACTTCTATTGTTCCGTATGCATTTGCATCGTTAAGTGCTTTTTCTTGCAGCTCATACTGTACACAAATAATTAAATCTCTAATATTCTGGTTAATTTCTTCAAAGTTTTGAGATGGACGCCCAAGGAAATAACCTTGCCCATAGTCTGCTCCAATAGCTATGAGTGTGTGCAATTCACTTTCTGTTTCAATTCCTTCGGCTATTACCTTTATGCCTGCTTCTTTGCAAAACTTTACTGTAGTACTAACAGCAGCTTTTTTTATTGGATCGCTGTCTAAGTCTCGAATTAGCTCCATATCAAGCTTTAAGAAATCTGGAGAAAATGCACATACTCGATTGAGTCCAGAATACCCTGATCCAAAATCGTCAACAGCAATTTGAAAATTTTGATCTCTGTAATGTGTAATTGCTGCAGAGAATTCGCTAATATCCGTGATAGCGCTTTTTTCGGTTATTTCGAAAACTATTTCGTTTGGATTTAATTGGTATTTTTCGAGTCGTTGATGTGTAAATCCTGCTTTTAGTTGAGGAGAGCGAATTGTATGTGCATCGAAATTAATAAAAAGTTTTGCTCCTGAAGGCTTATCTCGTGCTTTTTTAAGGGATTTTTTTCTACAAAGCATTTCTAATTCCCACAGACAGTTTTCTTCTGCAGCAGCTTTAAAAATATTCTCAATTCCAATATTACAAGTGTCTACATGTATCCTACTGAGTGCTTCATATGCGAATATTGCTCCGTCTTGTAGCGAAATTATTGGCTGGAAAAAAGGGGTTACGGCTTTGTTTTGTAAAACTTGCTTTAGTACATCTACAGAATTCATACTGATTCCTTAATACAGATTTTATTTCGCCGCAGTCATTAAGTAATAATTAAACTCTTTATAGCAATTTAGTATGATTTTTTATGTAATCTTTAGTAAAATTTGCGTAAATTCTATCTATTAAATTTAGTTTTCTAAAAGCCGTTTTTTTGCAGCCTCTGCATGTGCTTCAAGACCTTCTGCTTTTCCAATTAAGTATGCAGCATGTGCAGCATTTTGAACCCCTTCTATTTTTTGAGCTTCTACAGAATTAGTCTCAATAGTTTTGAGTACTGTACACGTTTTAAGAAAGTGTCGAACAGAAAGACCTCCCGTAAAGCGAGCTGAGCCGCTTGTTGGGAGTGTATGGTTGAGTCCTGCTGAATAGTCGCCGAATACTTCTGCTGCAATATGCCCCACAAAAAGAGAGCCATAGTTATGTACTGCATTTTCTATAGAGTTGCGTAGCTCTCCTGCATCAAGGGCAAGTTCTAAATGTTCAGGAGCTTTTTTATTTGCTATTTCTACTGCTTGTTCGGGTGTTTCGGTAATGATAATACAGCTATGATTTTTTATACTCTCTTTCGCTGTTTCTGCTGTGGCAAGTTCTGCTAATTGTTTTGCAAGTGCACCTTGAACAGCCTCGGCAAGCTTTTTTGACCACGTAACAAGTACGGCTTGCGCCTGCACGTCGTGCTCAGCTTGAGCGAGTAAGTCTGCCGCTACCCAATCTGGATGTGCTGTATCATCTGCAATAATCAGAACTTCTGTGGGACCAGCAAGCATGTCGATTCCGGCCTCTCCAAAAATTTGTCTTTTTGCCTCTGCCACGTAAGCATTCCCAGGGCCTGCAATTACATCGGCTCGTGGAATTGTTTCTGTTCCATATGCCATTGCCCCAATTGCCTGAGCACCACCAATAGCAAAAACTCGTTCGACACCGCAAAGTGAAGCAACAGCAAGTATTCCTTCATCTGCATATGGCTCACCTTGTTTTGACGGATGTGGGCGGGGTGGGGTGCAAAGAATGATATTTTTAACACCTGCAGCGAGCGCTGGTGTTACACCCATAATAACCGTAGATAAAAGTGGATAGCGCCCAGCTGGTACGTATATTCCGGCTGTTTGAACCGGAATGGTTTTTTGTGCGGTAATCATACCGCGGTGAATTTCTGTTTCAAAATCGGTAAAACACTCACGCTGTTTCTTTGCAAAAGTAAGTGCTGCATTAAACGAGAGTTTAAGAGATTCGTAGAGTTCAGGGTTTTCTGCTATAAGTTTTTTTTCGGCATTTTTGATGCTCTCTTGCGATACTTCAAATTTTTGTAAAGTTACTTTATCGAATTGTGTTGCGTAATCACATAAGGCAGAATCTCCCTGCTCATGAACCGTTTGCAAAATATGAGCAACACGCGATTCAAGTGTAGAGTCGACTGTGCGCTTAGAGCTAAAAAATGACTCATTAAGTTCTGAGTGTGCAACTATTTTAATACTTTCCATGGTGGCTAGCCTCTTTTGAGTAGCAATTTATTTTATAGCTCTTTAGTTATTTTTGAGCTACACTTATTTTTTATGGCGTTTATCTAATTCGTCGAGTATGTCTTTCCAGTTGATGTTTTGTTTATACATGAGTACACTCAAAAAATAGAATAAGTCTGCAAATTCCCAAATGTAGTCTTCCCTAGTTTCTGCCTCATCGGTTAACTCTTCTGCTTCTTCCATAATTTTTTCGCGTACACGCTCATCGTCAAGGGTTGCAGTATAAGAGCCTGGTTTTGGGTTTGCGAAGCGTTCAGATATTATATCGTACAAGAATTGCATGGAGTAGGGACGGTCTGCTGTCGATTGGAAGCAAGTCCATGCACCTGTGTGGCATACTGGTCCATGCGGTATAACAGTTGCAAGTACTGTATCTCTATCGCAATCTACACGCAGTTTTATTACTTCGAGGAAATTACCTGAGTTTTCGCCCTTTGTCCAAAGTACATTTCTCGTGCGGCTCCAAAAGGTAAGTTTTTTTGTATCGAATGTTTTATTAAAAGCTTCTTTATTTGCAAAGCCCATCATAAGAACTTCACCACTCACGGCCTGTGCAATTACAGGAACCATTTCTGTTTTTTCCCAGTTAAGGCATTCAATAAAAGCGTCTTTTAGTGCAACCTTGCCGGTATAAAGGGCCATTCCCAGTTGTACATCGCAACCGAGTTTTTCGAGTGAAGCAATTTCTTCGGTGGAGGCAACGCCACCAGCAACTACTAAGCGACATTTTACGGCTTCTCTTAATTTTTTTACTAAATCGAGATTAATGCCTGTCATACAGCCTTCGTTTTCTACGCAAGTAAATAAGAGCTCACTTGCAAAAGGTTCTACAGCCTTTGCGCCTTCGACTAAGCCGATTCCTGCCGACTCTGTCCAGCCCTTAATTGCAATTACCCCATTAATTGCATCTACCGAAACAATAATGCGGTCTTTGCCGATAGCATCAACAAGCTCTTGTAAAAAGGAGGTATTTACGCTTCCATTTGCAAAGGCGGAAGAACCAACTATAACTTTTTCGGCTCCACTCATTACCAGTTGTTTTGCGCGTTTTACATCGCGGATTCCACCGCCGACACGCACATTTCCTCGGCGTAACAAGTCTTGTAAGATTGTTGAGTTAGGGGTTTCGCCCTTTGCGTTAGTGTTTCCAAGTGCTGCATCCAAGTCAATTACCGCAACTTCGCCATATATATTAAAATCATTAATTAACTCTTGCGCATTGTCGCGCTCCAAAATAAGATCTTTACCATTTTTAAGTTGAACGACCTTGCCGTCCTTTAAATCAATTGAAGAAATAACCATAGTGATATAGTATCAAAAAAAAGAGTATTTATCAATTAGTTTTTTAATTAAGAAACGAACAATTAATAACTATGATGCTTCGATTACATCATCTACAGATTCATCCATAGATGTTGTTTTTCCAATAGAGTAGAGTGGTTTATTTTCGTTATCTCGAATAAGCGTGTAATCTACTTTGAACTGCTGCTTTGTACCATCAGGTCGATTAAATTTTACCGCAATAGGCTTATATTCACCTTCTTCCATTGCTTTTACAAATTCCATAAATTCATTTTTATACTCTTCTGGAACAATATTTTTTTCGAGTATCTTTTTTGGAAAGTCCATTTTTTCTAATGGAAGGCCTAGTATTTCATTGCTTTTTCCAAAGAATTGTATTTTTTCCTCTTTATTATCATATACCCAGTAGAATTCAGAAGAAATATCAGAAATTGCATTCATTAAGACACGTTCGTTTACGCCTTTAAGAAAGAATTTACTAATTGCTAACTCATCTTCTCCGCTTATTTGTGTTCGTAAGTCTCGTGTATAACCTGCTATGAGATAATTACCTTTGTCGCTTTTAATATCGAGTTTTACTAAAGTAATTTCGGTAGGAATTTCTACACCG
>CAYJNB010000095.1:0-8009 GCA_964371205.1 uncultured Treponemataceae bacterium | reverse complement strand
AGTCCTAAATAAAGCCTCCGGTGTTTTAACAGCCCAAGACCGTTATGATGCAGATGCTCTGCGTCTTGATACAGAAGCAGAAAAAGAATTCGGAAAGCTTTTTGCTGTTCATCGAATAGATAAAGAAACATCAGGTTTAGTTATATATGCACGAACAGCAGAAGCTCATAGAACTCTTTCTATGGCATTTGAAGCACGCGAGGTAGAGAAAACGTACCATGCCCTAGTATATGGGCGTCCGTTATATGACGAATGGATAGCAAAAGAAAAACTCCTTCCTGATGGAGATATTAGACACAGAACGATTGTAACTCGCACAGGAAAACCCTCCGAAACTTCTTTTAAGCTTCTTGGAAGCTGCTCTCAGTTTTCTTGGATAGAAGCTTCTCCAAAAACGGGAAGAACACATCAAATTAGAGCCCACTTACTTGCAAGTGGACAAAGTATTGTATGTGATCCCCTTTACGGCCCAAACCAAAAACCTTTTAGACTTTCGGAAGTAAAACGCTCGTGGCGCGGTGATGCAGAAGAAGAACGCCCTTTATTAAGCCGACTTGCTTTACATGCATACAAACTAGAATTATTGCATCCTATTACAAAAGAAAAAACTCTTTTTACAGCACCTTACCCAAAAGATTTGGAGTCCGTTCGCAAGCAGTTAAAAAAGATATTTTCGATAGATCCTCTTTTTGAAGGATAAACATGATTAAATTATGTTCTTTCTTTAAAAAAAGTATACTCTGTTGTCTCATTGTTTTTTGTTTTTCTAAAGCATATGCATTAGATACGTCTTATTCTTTTACCCCTTTTACCGAGACACTTCATGGTGTAGTACAAGAGTATTCGTGGAAAGACAGTTCGAGTGGGAATCTTGACTATATGCTGAGTGAACTGCTGTGGGATGTAGACATGCTCTGGACGGCAGGTTTTGATTTCTTAGTGAACATAAATAACTTTGAAATGACAGCAGGGGTAGCCTTTGGGCTTCCTGGCGAAAGTGGCAAAATGGAAGATTCTGATTGGCTAAACGATGTGCAGTCACAAAAAACGCACTACTCTGAGCATGATAATTATTTGCGTGATTATAGAAATTATGATTTTTCATTTGGCTATGTTTTTGAGCCATCAGAGAGTTGGCATGTTAAGCCATTTTTAACACTTACACACAGAGAGTTTGCTTTTGACTCTGAAAATGGCTGGCACGATTATCCTACAGGGACTTATCCATATACTGAGGTTGGCTCGGGAGTAGATAGGAACATAGGGCCTTCTTCAGGTGCTGCAGTAAGTTATGAGCAGTATATGCAATATCTCTCTTTAGGAGCAGAAGTTGCTTATATCTTTGAACAATCGTCAGAGATTTCCTTAGATATTTCCTTTTTACCGCTTGTTATTTCTACAGCTAGAGATGATCACTGGAAAAGAGACTTAGAAATAATTGAAGCGATGTTTGGCGGCTATGGTTTTTCGGGAAATTTAAAAGGCGTTTTTAGACTCGGTAAACACATTTCTTTAAATGCGGGCATAGGTGGCACCTATATTACAAATCTAAAAGGATATGCTTTTACAAGAAGTAGCGAAAATCTCGCTTCAAATGTTAGCGAAAGTCTATTTAACTCCCTTGAATCAAAATATACAAATCCAATTTTATTTTTTCCTCATATTTGGAGCCTTTGGCGGGATGGGAAAATTTCTAATTTTTATATGGGTGCTGGAGCAGGGCAAATGTTTGTTTCTGTAGAACTTTCCACTACATTCTCATGGTAATGCTTACAATTTTTCTATTTTCTACTAAATCTACAGTAAATAAAATGTTTTGATATTCAAAAGAATCTTGTGCTTGCGGAAGAGCGTCCAAATGCTCCATAAACCATCCTCCAAGTGTCCGGTAGTAGGCAGAATCTAATTCAAGATTAAAAATTTCGTTAAAATCTTTTAAAGATATCTCGGATGGTACGCGAACACTATGATTATCTAAAAACTCGATGCAGTCTTCAAGGTTTGTTTCATTAGTATCGTATTCATCTTCGATTCTACCAAAAACTTCTTTTAGTAAGTCGTCAATAGTAATTAATCCTGCTGTGCTACCATGTTCATTTATTACAACTGCCATATTTTGCTTTTCTATTCGAAATGTTTGTACAAGAGAAAAAGCATTTTTGCTATCTGGAATATATAAGGCTGGCATCATGCACTCTTTAATACTAAAATCTTTGCTTTCTATTCTTTGAAATAAAACGTCTTTATAATGCAAAATACCAATAATTTCATCTATTGTTTCTGAGTATACCGGAAGACGTGAATAGCCCGTTTCTAAGAATAAGTCAATAACTTCAGTGTAAGTTACAGAATCTGGTACAGCCTCAATGAGTGACCGATCCAGCATAATGTCGCGCACACGCAAATCGTAAAATTCAAATAGATTTGCTAACATATTTTTGCGTTGAGACTCTAGAATTCCGTCTTGGCTTCCAAGCTCAATAAGCGTTTTAAGTTCATCTTCTGTAATAACAGGATTATGATGGCTAGAAAAAGTTTTTATTAGTTTATTAATGCCAACTGAGAACAAAGAAAAGAAAAGCACAAAAGGCTTTAATATAAACTCTAAAGCTCGTAAGTATGGAGCTGTTACTTGTGCTGTTTCTATAGGATGATGTGCTGCAAGTGTTTTGGGTACTGTTTCTCCAAAGATGATTATAACAATAGTCATTATAAGTGTTGCAATCCCTACACCACTATTACCAAACAGAGATACGGCAAGAGCAGTTGCAAGAGAGGCAGAAAAGTTGTTTACAAGGTTATTTCCAATAAGAATTGTTGTAAGCAAGTTATGAGGGTTTGACTTTAATGTTTCTATGAGCTTGGCTCTTTTCTTTTTTGCTAAAATAATTTGGCGAAGCGCAATTTTAGATATTGAAAAAAAAGCGGTCTCAGAAGACGAGAAAAATGCCGAGCAGGCAACAAGAATAACAAGTGAAAGAGCAATTAGTATTTCTGTCATACGGATTCCTCTTTCGATATATGCACTCTAAGAATGCGGGTGCTATCGGTTTCTAAAACAGTAAAAACTAATCCTTCTTCAACTAGTTTTGCTCCAACTAAGGGAATTTCTCCTAGCTTTTCGGTAATATACCCCGCAATTGTATCGTAGAATTCTGACTCAAGATTTATTTGCATTTGTTCTTGTATATCACTTAGGCGCATTGTACCTTCTACAATCATTTCGTTCTCTGTGGTTTGTGTAAAAGTTTCTTCTTCTTTGCAATCATGTTCGTCTACAATGCTGCCAAATATTTCTTCGCTCAAGTCTTCCATAGTGAGTAAGCCTGCTGTTCCAGAATATTCATCAAGAATAACAGCCATGTTTTGGTTGTTTTCTTGTAACAATGCTTGAATTTCTGGAATTTTTTTGTTTTCCAATATGAATAGAGGAGAACGAATAGTATCTTTTAATGATAATTCTGTATTCTCTTTGCTACTAAATAAAAAGTCTTTGATGTAAACAATGCCAATAATATTATCAATGTCTTTTTCGTACACTGGAAATCGAGAAAAGTGAGAATCCTGAGATGTTTTAATTACTTCTGGTATGCTTGCCGTAACAGGAATAGCAGTTATCTGAGTGCGTGGTGTCATTATTTCTTTTGCGCTCAATCCTGTAAAGCGAAAAGCTCTTTTAAGCATTTTTTTTTCGCCAGCATCTAAAATACCTTCTTCTTCCCCTACATCAAAGAATGTTTTAATTTCTTCTTCAGTAAAGCTAACATTTTTTTCTGGTATTTTTATTTGCAAGATATTTGAAACACCCTGAGAAAAAAAGGTAAATACCCTTTCGAGCGGGGTAAGAATAAAGACTGCAAAAGATATAAGTGGCGAAAAGATAAGTGCAATTCTTTCGGGAAAATTAATGGCAATTGTTTTGGGAGTTATTTCCCCAAAAATTAACAAAAGCAATGTTGCTACAATGGTTGCAATACCAACCCCAGCCGGCCCAAAAAAATGAAGAGCCAGATAGGTTAGAATTGAGGATACAGCAATATTAACAATATTATTTGCAATAAGAACTGTATTTAATAAGCGAGCTTTCTTGTTCAGCATAGTATCTACACGCAAGGCTCTCTTATTTTTTTTGTTACGAAGAAAGCGTATGCGCAATCGGTTTATAGATAAATAGGCGCTTTCCGAAGCTGAAAAAATCATCGAGAAGATAATTAATACTGCAGCAATTACTAATAATACAACTACTGTTGTAATACTCTGGTTATCGTCCATTATTCTTGTGGTATAACCTCTAGATTTGTTGACTCTTGTTCTAAGATAGCTAGTAGCTGGTCTCTAGCAAGTGCTATTTCTGGTGCAAATGCAGAGCTTGGATCAACATCATAAGCTTTTTCCATTAAGTTTAAAACTTCGTCATACGAGGCATCTGGTTTTTGGCTCATAAAATACGCAGCTACATAGTAAGCTTGCTGAATTTCGGCTGTTTGAGCAAGAGGGTTTTGAACAAAATCTAAAAAGAGCTGAACAGCCTTATCCATATTGCCCATATATGCTTCTAAGAATGCTTGAGGATAAAGCATTATAAATGTGTATTTGCCAACCAAGCCACTTTCATTTTCTGGGTCAAGCGCTGGAATTTGAGATATGTATTCTAGTGTTGAGTCTTTATAGTTTTGGTCGGTTGACTCATACAGTTCATCAATTAGTAATACTTTTTTTACACCTGTTTCTGTATCTATTTTTTTACGTAAACTAATTCTATCTTTTTCTTTTTTTAATTCGTCTTTAAGTAAATCAATAAATGTCTTAGCTTCCGTAGCGGTGCTGTCATAAGCTAGGTTATAAAATGGTAATCCATTTGAGCCTGCTAAAAAAACCATAGGAATATTTGTAGAGACACTGTACTGGTTTAATAAGTGAATAATAGTTTCCTTTGCCTGGTCATCGATTGAGTCAGGATCTGAAGGAATATCGATGTTAAGCAATACAAGATCTTGGACTGCCCTTGCAAAATTCGGGGTATCAAAAATATCTGCTTTTAATTTCTTGCTTCCTTCATTTTGTTCTAGTGCACTAAAAAAGACTAGCATTCTTTTATCTTCTTCTTGTGCGAGAGCAACTGCTTCATCATAATTTGTTAGCCACACAATTGGTTTTGGGGCGCAACTAGCTAAACATAGGATTAAACCTAAAACAAATATATTCAAACTAAAAATTTTCTTCATATAAGCTCCGTAAAAATGTATACAATATAGTACGGGTTACAGTAAAAAAAAGCAAGCTATTGCATATAAATTGTTAGAAATTTACATTGTAAATGCTGAATTGAATTGTAAAAATGTGCTATACTTTTTGCCTATGGACTTGTTCGACGAGAAATCTAAAGAAGCAAAAGAACCTCTTGCTGCTCGTATGCGCCCTCGTAATCTTGATGAATTTATTGGCCAAGATCACATTGTAGGAAAAGGTCGGCTTTTGCGCCGTGCGATTGCAGCAGATCAATTAACCTCGGTAATTTTTTATGGTCCGCCAGGAACAGGAAAAACAACATTAGCACGGGTAATTGCAAATCATACAAAAAGCAACTTTATAACGCTCAATGCCGTTCTAACTGGTGTTGCTCATATACGTGAATCCATTGCACAGGCAGAAGAGAAGCTTAAACTTTACGAACGGCGCACTATTCTCTTTGTAGATGAGGTGCACCGCTGGAATAAGGCTCAGCAAGATGCTCTTTTGCCATGGGTAGAAAACGGTACCTTTATTTTAGTTGGAGCTACCACCGAAAACCCCTTTTTTGAAGTGAATAAGGCCTTAGTGAGTCGTAGTCGAGTGTTTCAGTTAAAGGCTCTTGAGGCTGCAGACTTGCAAAAGGCGGCCACGAATGCACTCAAGGATGTTGAGCGTGGATACGGAAAATGGAATATTCAGTTTGAAGAAGGTTCTTTAGAACACTTAATAGATACCGCATCTGGAGATGCAAGGAGCCTTTTAAATGCGCTAGAGCTTGCAGTAGAAACAACCCCAGACACGTGGCCGCCGATAGAAGGCGAAACAATATATATATCGCAAGAAACAGCCGAAGAGAGCATTCAGCGGAAGGTTGTATTGTACGACCGTGATGGCGACTATCACTATGATATAATTAGTGCCTTTATTAAAAGTTTGCGCGGGCGCGATCCTGATGCTGCAATGTATTGGTTAGCACGCATGGTGGCAGCTGGCGAAGACCCTGCTTATATTTTTAGACGAATGATAATTTCTGCTTGCGAAGACACTGGTTTGGCCGATCCACATGCAATCTCTGTGGTAGAATCTTGTGCAGCCTCTTTTGACCGAGTAGGTTTGCCCGAGGGTAGATACCATCTTGCACATGCTGCCTTATATCTGGCAACTGCACCAAAGTCGAATAGCTCTATGGCTTTCTTTGATGCCCTTTCTGCCGTTCAAAAAGAAGATACCGAAGTGCCAAATCATTTGCGTGATGCTAGCCGCGATGCAGAAGGCTTTGGGCATGGCAAGGGGTATATGTATCCGCATGCGTATCGCGACCACTGGGTTGCCCAGCAATACTTACCAAATGCACTAACGGGACGTGTGTTTTATACCCCGTCGAGCCAGGGTTACGAAAAATCGATTCAAGACGAAGTCTTGCAACGCCGCGAACTACAAATTGCCTCCATTTTGGAGCAACAAGAAACAGATGATGCATCCTTATTTGCTTCGGTAGAAAACCTAACCTTTAGTCCGTTAACAAAAGGGAGGGAGCATTGGCAAAAAAGAACAGAGGCAAATCGCAGTGAGTCTCTTCTAAAAATTAGAGACACTCTTCTTGATGGAGCTCATTTGGTGCGCCATAGTCGCGCCCTTGTCTTTAATGCCGATGATGGATTGCTCCTTTGGGAAACACTTCGCCGTACACCAGAGGGTATTACTTGTGGTGTCTGTAATAGCAAAAATGGGGCAAAGGTATTAAGTCAGTATGCGCAAACCTTGCCCGAGATAGAACAACCGTTCATTGTAAGTATTCCAGAAGGGGCAAGTAGAGTTTGTTTTAGCTTTGAGCCGTTGGATTTTGCCGATACTCAATTTGGAGAAACACTTTTTGACACCGTTTTATTTAAAGATCCGATTGTATATAAAAAAGATATAGATTCGTTTGTAAAAAGTTGTTCAGGACTAAAAGATTCCGGTATTATCGTAGAGTCAGCCTCTTTTCATATTGCACAGCGCAATTTGCGTTCATCTCAACGTTTGTCTCAGTTTTTAGAAATCCACACGAGAGGTACGAGCTTTTCTCCAGCTTTACTACATTCATACAAAGAAGCCGAAGAAACATTTTACGCAGATACAAGTAATGAACTTTTTGCATGGAGTATTACGAATGTAGCAGATTCCTTTGAAAAAGCCGGGTTTAAAGCAAAGGTTAGAGAATTAGAGATAGAAGAACTGCAGTTAATTACACCTGCAGATATCGAAAGATGGTTCGATGCCAATTCAGCCTACGGGTCATTTATGCAAAAAGAATTAGGGTTAGACTCCTACGAACAAATAAAAAAAGCCTTCTTAGCAATGCCTCCACACGGAAAGACGTATAATAAAAAAACAGTATATGCTTTTTACAGAATCTTTATTGAAAAATAATTGTGATTACGATATAGTGTTGAAAGAATGATAACAACTCGCTTGTTCTTTAATAAAATAATTAATTAGGAGATAAACAATGAATTTTGTATTTTTAGGACCTCCCGGAGCGGGAAAAGGAACATTGGCTGCAAAGGTTGCAGAGGCATATAAGATTCCACATATTTCTACTGGGGATATTTTCCGCGGTGCAATTAAGGCTCAAACTCCACTTGGCATAAAAGTAAAATCCATTTTAGATTCAGGAGCCCTTGTAGACGATCAAACAACTGTTGACCTGGTAAAAGAAAGACTTACTCAAGATGATGCAAAAAACGGTTTTATTCTTGATGGATTTCCACGAACAATCCCTCAAGCAGAAGCTT
>CAYJNB010000094.1:0-8064 GCA_964371205.1 uncultured Treponemataceae bacterium | reverse complement strand
TTACTGCAGACAGGGGAACAGGTTTAGCTCGCACAGATGAAGCACTTTGCGCAAATACAGGTTGTTCTGCCGCGCTCAAAATTTCTTCAAAAGTGTTCCACTCACCACATTCTGGACAGCGTCCAAGCCAACGAGGTTGTGTATAAGAACACGAGGAGCATCTATAAAATACTGAAGGGGTTTTCTTTTTTGCCATATACTCAAGGTAGCAAGAAAGCGCAAAGGCGTCAAGTGATTTTTGCGCTAAGGGGCGTTGCCGGTATACTTGCATGGCAAGATAAAGGCAAGCACCTGACGCCGACGAAGGAGGCGGAGCGCCCTAATTAGCGATAGCGTCGAATTCGTTTTCTTGTTCTTTTGCCTCGATGTACGCAAAGATACTATTTGGCAGACAAGCCAGCCACTGGTTAGAAGATGTTATAGTACCATCTGCGATGCATGTTTTGTGAGGACAGGGAGAATCTAAAAAAGTCACACTCTGATTTTCTATTTTAATAGTTGTTATACCCAATGGGCCTTCTATGTGCAATACTTGATCTTCTTGCAGTGTATACGCCCATGATTCAACTGAATTTTCGATTATAGCTACAGCTGGCACTCCTGCATTGGTGAGAGAAAATGCACTAAAACTTGCAATGCTAAGTGATACTATAAGTATAAACCAGTCAAGAGGCTTACTGTACTGAAAGAACTCGCTTATATTCAGCCTTTTTTTACACATCGCTTTTATCTGGGGAATCTGGTGTATAGCGCACTACAGTATTTGCTGGAACTGAGTCTATAACCCATACATTGCCCCCAATTATACTTGAATTTCCTATTACTGTCTTACCGCCGAGTATAGTTGCTCCGGGGTAGATAGTTACATTGTCTTCGATAGTGGGATGCCTCTTTTTATCTTGCAACTCTTTTTTTACACTAAGCGCGCCAAGAGTAACACCTTGGTAAATTTTAACATATGCACCTATTACACAAGTTTCTCCGATTACTACTCCAGTACCATGATCAATAAAGAACGACTCTCCAATTTCTGCTCCTGGATGGATGTCTATCCCTGTCTTTCCATGTATGTATTCGCTCATTATGCGCGGAATTATTGGAACCCCGTTATGAAATAAATAGTGGGCTAAACGATAGACGACAATCGCTTCAAGTCCAGGATATGATAGAATAATTTCCTCTATACTACGTGATGCTGGATCATTTTTTAAAGCCGCTTGTGCATCTAAATTTACAAGTCGTCTGATTTCTGGTAATTCGCCTATTAGAGAGAGAACTGTTTGCTCGGCTAAATCTGCACATTTTCGGTGAGTTAAACCATTTTGTGTGCATGCATATAAGAGTGCTTTTTTAACTTCTCGCGTTAGTTGCGAGATTACACGTGATACTCTCTCTCCTGTAATGTATCGTATATTTTCATCTGTTAAGGCTTCTGATGTTCTAAAACCTGGAAATACCAGAGCCTGTAGGTCGTGTAACACGTCGGTAACGGCTTGACGATTGGGGAACGATTGCAGTCCTTCTAAGTTAATTCCGCCATATTCTGTATATGAGTTAAGTAAATTTTGGATTAATGTGTCTGTATTATTCATAGTATAAATATACGATATTTTTATCAAAATTGCAAAGGCCAAAAAGATAACTTTTAAGACCTTGCCTTTCGAAAAAAAATCTGTACTTTTTTTAAAAGGTGGTTTATACTTTACATAAGGAGATTAACGTGGCTCTAAAGAAAAAAAGCAGTAAAAGTAAGCAAACAATGACTGTAACCTTTGAGTTGTCTGCAGAAGCTGTTGCAAATGCAGAGAAAGTTTGGCTTGTAGGCGATTTTAATAGCTGGAGCAGTGTTGATACCCCAATGAATAAAGATAAGTCGGGTAGCTTTTCTGTAGCACTGGAGTTAGAAACTGGGAAGGAATATCAATTTCGATACCTCATTGATGGAAAAAAATGGGAAAACGACTGGGCTGCAGATAAATATATTAAAACACCGTATGGAAATACCGAAAACTCTGTTGTTGTTACCTAGCTAGTCGGTAATATCTAGAATTGTATTCCGGAAATCTTCTAAATGTCCATTTGATATTTCTTTGGTGTAACACCTGTATGATTCTTAAATACTCGGATAAAATATTTTTCATCTAAATACCCTACACTTTCAGCTACCTCAGAAACTCTACAAATTGGTGATTCTAGAAGTTTTTTTGCCTTTTCCATTCGATAGTGGGTTAGATATTTACTGAATGTTTCTCCAATTTCGTCATGAAATTTTTGAGATAAGTAATTTGGGGTAACTTTTAACTCATTTGACAAATATGCCAAACTAAATGCTGGATTAGCATAGTCGAGTTTTATTCTTGATAGAGCTGTTAATATAAATTTAGTTTTACAAATATCAGAAATACTATGCGTATTTTCGCATATCTGGGATATTTGTTTTCTCATATATCCAAATAAATCATTTTGAGAAGACAGTGTATACAGTTCTTCTTTTAAACAGGGGTTTTTTTCTAAATATTCACAAACACCTGTTTTACTTGATTCAATCATTTTACCTATAAAATCAAGTAGATTATAGCAAAATCTGGCAACCACAGGGTAATCATTAATTATATGCCTTTCTAAAACTTTCTGTATACGTATCCATGTTGTAAGAGTATACTCCATATCATTTTCAATGATTTTCTCAACGAAAATATGTTTGTTATATCCTTCTGTATCTAAGCTATTTAGCAATAAAATATATGCATCCTGACTAAATACATGGGGACTTCCAGATGTTCGTTCTTTAATTCTCTTTATAGCTACATTTATAACTTCTTCAAATTGTTTATTATCGAATGGCTTTAAAATATATCCACAGATAAAATCGAAAGAACATGCTTTTTGTGCGTATTCAAAATCGTTATAACTTGAGATTATTATTATTTGAGGCGTAAATCCATTGTTAGAAATTTCAGAAATTAGGTCAAATCCTGTTTTACCTGGCATTTTAATATCAGTTATTAACAAATCTATTACATTATTTTTTATAACGTCGAGTGCTAAGTCAGCACTTTCTACAGAATCAACTATTTTGATACCAAAATCTTTCCATGGGATTGAATTTGTAAGTCCATTTCTAATAATAGATTCATCGTCTACTATTAATGCATTAATCAAACAAGAGGTCCTTTTACTGGGAATATTATATTTGCTACAGTATAATTGTCATTAGCACTATAGAAATATTTATAGTCTATATTATAACGCAACTCTAACCGTTTGTTAATACTTTTAACACCATATGTTTTTAATTCATCATTTTCGCCAGAGTTAATAATAGCATTTATTTTATCTATATCAATTGAAACACCAGAATTCGCTACTTGCATTTTTATGTAATCACCTTCATGAAAAACATTTATTTTTATTATGTTGTTTTTTTTATCTTTATCTATACCATGATATAGTGCATTTTCGACTAGAGGCTGTAGTAGCATTTTTAGAGTGTTGTGCTGCTCTGCTGATTTATCAACATGTATTTTAACCTGGAATTTCTTTGAATACCGTATTTTTTGTATATCTAAATATGCCTTTACATGGCGAATTTCATCCTCTATTGTTATAACATCTTTACCATTGCTTAATGATATACGCAAAAATGAAGAAAGAGAAATAACCATCGAACTAATCTCTGTTACATTATATTCCTTTGCCAACCAATTTATTGTATCAAGAGTGTTATATAAAAAATGTGTATTAATTTGAGATTGCAAAGTAGACAATTCAAGATCTTTCTGCTTAATTTGTGTCATATATGTCTTTTCTATTAACTCATTAATAGTATCAATCATATAGTTGAAGCTATTATATAAATCATAAATTTCTCCCTTTTCGTGGGTTTTGACTCTAATATCTAAAGAACCATTTTGCATTTCTTTCATTGTATCTGCAAGCGAAACAATTGAAGAAGTAATTTTTTTTGACATTAAATTGGTTATAAGAAAGGCTAGTCCTAACATAACGATTATTATGGGAAATAAAAGTTTACTAATATCCAAAAACAAGCGCGCTAAATGCACACTAGGAACTCTTCCTATAAGCATAAATTGACTACGCGCTATTGTTCTTCTCATGTAAAAGTAATCATCTTTTATATATTCGTTTTCGTTTTGTTCAAAGTCGTTACGAATAAGCGAATAATTTCCGACAGGAATAGTTTCTTCTTTGTTAATAAGAAAAATATTTGTTTTAATATTATGGATATACTCTAATGGTATTAATATATTTGAATTTATATCAGCAATGTGAATTCTAATCTCTAATACCCCAATTACAGTATTCCAATTTGTGGTATCGATTATAGACTTATATATGTCTAAATAACTTCCTAAAGTAGAATCGTAGTTATATATGAATGTATATGGAGCATATTGAGCTTTCTGCAATAATTCCATTTTTTTTTCGTCTTGTATTACCCTTGGAATATCTGCCTGAATTTGACTTACAAACTGACCATTATTATCTATTCCATAGAGAACACAATCATAATGTATTCTATTTGTTCTTTCAGTTACGAGGTTAAAGTACTTTTGAGTACACAGTCTGTTAAAATCCTCAGAGTATCTAACAAGCCTATGTGAATACAGCGAAAAATTTTCTCTATTAATTCTTCTTAAAAATTCTTGAGTATTTTTAGTAATTCCTAATGTTAACATCTCGGATTTTGCAGTGTCAATTATAGACGAAAAGGTATTTATATATCCGTTAAAAACATAGCTATACGTTTGTTTTGAATTCTCAACGAGATTCTCATATAAAACAGATGATACTACAACACCTATGCTTATAATTGACAAAAGCAAAATTAAAACTGTTACAACAAATAGTTTTCTCTGAAAAATAAAAACCTCTTTTATTCTTTATTTTTACAGTCGAAACACAGCACAGAACGCGCTGGTGACTGTTCAAAAAAAACTTTTGCTTTAGCTCCGCACTGTTCGCATGCAATTTCTCTTTCAACAAAAGTTACATCTTTTATTCCGCAGCAACTTGGGCACTTTTCGGGCATTTCCCTATTTCCCAGAGAAACTCGGTACTCGTGCTCTCCTGCTGTTAATATAAAATCTTTATTACATTCTGCACAGTTTAATGGTATGTTTACGTACATTTACTTTCTCCTTTTGATTGCATTAAAGCACTTTTAAGCTATGATTTACTTTTAATGCTTCCTAAAAGATTCATAATTACTTCCCACTCAAATTTTCCTATATAATGTCCACCATCATGTAATGAATAGGTTATTTCGCCCTCAGATAAAACTGTTCCAACTTTAGGATATTCATCTGGCGTTACGAGCCCTTTAAGTCCAAGAACTTCATATGCAGGAGAAGCTGCAATACCTGACAAGAACTCTGTTTTAGGACTTGCCCAAAAGTCTTGATCTCCACTACATATGTACACCTTACGTGGTGCAATTGCGGCTACTATTTCGTGTTGGTCAAAAGGCATTGAATCTTCATTATTGCCATATTTATAGTAATTAGTACAGAACCAATGAGGAAAATGGCTTACTATATAGTCAATTAGCTCACCTTCATTCCCTCGACTTAATGCTGCCCCCGTATTTCCAGATGCATTGATAACTGTTAAAGCAAATCTTTCGTCATTTGCAGAACACCACATTGCTGTTTTTCCAAGTCTTGAGTGTCCAACTATGGCTACTCGAGAAGAATCGATACAGTCAATTGTTTCTATAACATCCATTGCTCTACTTGCAGCATATGCCCAACATCCAATTGCTCCCCATTCTGTTGGTTCTCGATTGTTAATGTCTTTTAGATACATTCCAGCAAGACCATTTGAGAAATCAATTAAATCTGGCATTACATCCCAGTAACGGATTAATAGTGTTCCAAAACCTTTTTTAATAAAGTCTTCGACTGGAAATACACGATGGATAGGACTATCATTAAATTGCAAATGCATAACTAGAGGCACATTAATTACATTTTTAGGCAAATACAATTCAGCTTCAAATGAAAAAGGTCCCTTTGGTGTATCAAAGGTAATTTTAATTCTATTAAAAATAGCAAACCCAGCAACCGTATTATTATAAGTACTTATAATCTCATAAGAGGTGTTCTTTGGAGGTTCTGGCATTTTTCCAAAAACCTCGTTTTCGAACATTTTTATAATCTCTTTTCTTCGTGTTTGCCATTTTTCTTCTGAATCACAAATTGATCCATCTTCCATTTTTAGAAGTTCAGGAAGATTGAGTTTTTTTAATTCCTCTTGTAACATACTAACCTCCTAAGTAAGCTTTCTGGATACTATCATCATGTTGGAGTTCTGATCCTGTTCCTGATTTAACTATGACCCCATTTTCAAGAAGGTATGCTCTATCAGAAATTTCGAGGGCCATATTTGCGTTTTGCTCTACAAGCAATACTGTTTGTCCATTTTTCTTTAACTTTTCGAGCAAGTAGAATATTTCATCAACAATGATAGGAGCTAATCCAAGAGAGGGTTCATCAAGCATTATTAATTTTGGATTACTCATTAAGCCACGTGCAATTGCTACCATTTGTTGCTCACCACCAGAAAGAGTTCCTGCCATTTGGTTTCTTCTTTCTCGCAATCGAGGGAACAAATTATACATATTCTCAATGTTTTCGTTAATTTGAGAACGTTTCATTTTTAAGTTAGACATTGTTCCTAACACCAAATTTTCTTCCACAGAAACCTTTGGAAATACATGTCTACCTTCAGGTACGTGCACAAGTCCTTTTGCTACTATCTCAGCAGCAGCTGTATCCGTAATATCTTCATTACAAAAATGAATCTTTCCTGTTTTTTTTGGAGTTAAATTACTAATTGAACAAAGTGTTGTTGACTTACCAGCACCATTTGAGCCAATTAAGCAAACAATTTCATTCTCCATAACTTCCAAAGAAATACCATAAAGAGCATTAATGTGCCCATAGTCAACAGCTAAATTTTCTATTTTTAACATATAATTAAACCTTTTTATCTTCTTTTAGGATTCCACTTTTTCCAAAATATGCTATTTGAACATCTTTATCATTTTTAACTATTTCTGGAGTGCCTTCGCATATTTGTTGTCCAAAGTTTAGAACTAGAAGTCTATCACATAAATTCATTACAAATTTCATATCATGCTCAATTACTATAACAGTAATTCCTGAACTACGTATTCCTTTAATAAACTCTAACAACGACCATGTTTCTTGTGGATTCATACCTGCTGCTGGCTCATCTAAGAATAAAAGTTTCGGATTGGTTGCTAAAGCACGTGCAATTTCAACCTTTCTTTGTGTACCGTAAGCAAGATTACCTGCTTTTGTATCTGCAAATTTTTCTAATCCTACATTTTTTAATACTTGAAATGCATGTTCCTTAATGTACTCTTCATCAGCCTTATATCTCTTTGTATGGAAAATCGCATCAAATATATTTGTTTGTGTGTTAATATGACACCCTATTTTAACATTGTCTAGTACAGACATATAGTTAAAAAGTTTAATATTTTGAAACGTTCTTGCCAATCCCTTACGCGCTATTATATCTGGAGTATATGCTGTTATATCTTCTCCACTAAGAAACACTTTCCCTGATGTAACAGGATCAAACCCGGCGCATAAGTTAAAAAAAGTTGTTTTCCCTGCTCCATTAGGACCTATTACACCAAAAATCTCTTTTTCATTTACTTGCATGTTTACATTGTTTACTGCTTTTAGACCACCAAAGAATTTACAAGCATTTTCTGTTCTTAATATTTCACTCATAATTACTGCCCATCCTTAACTTGTTTTTTTCTCTTAAACTTAATAGCCGCAGAGTTAGCAACTTCACTGTCAGGATCACCAGCAATACCTTGAGGACGAACCCACATGGTACCAATGATTAGTAGTGCATAGATAACTAGTCTAAACTCAGATGCAAATCTGAATACTTCTGTAATACCATTTATAAGTATTGAACCTAAAACAGGACCAACTAATGTACCCATACCGCCAATTGTTACCATAGAAAGTACATTAAAACCTTCTTCGAGCATCC
>CAYJNB010000093.1:0-8149 GCA_964371205.1 uncultured Treponemataceae bacterium | reverse complement strand
TTGCTAAACACCAAGAGCTTTCTCGTGCAGGTGCTGCACAAACCTTTAAAGGTGGTATGGCAGACAATAGTGAGCAAACAACAAAGTATCACACAGCAACTCACTTGCTTCATCGTGCACTTAAAAATGTATTAGGTGAACATGTTGCACAAAAGGGCTCAAATATTACCGCAGAACGTATGAGATTCGACTTTTCTCATCCAAATCCATTAAGCGCCGAAGAAAGACAACAGGTAGAAGATATGGTAAACGAGCAGATAAAAAAAGATTTGCCGGTAACTATGGAAATGATGGATATTGAAGAAGCAAAAAATAGTGGTGCTACAGCACTTTTTGGCGAAAAATACGAGCAAGTTGTAAAAGTTTACACAATCGGCGATTTTTCTAAAGAAGTTTGTGGCGGACCACACGTGGAAAATATCGGAAAACTTGGAACGTTTAAGATTCAAAAAGAGCAATCTTCGTCTGCCGGTGTACGCCGCATTAGAGCTGTGCTCAGTAACTAAATGTAACTTTTTTGTAGTAGCACTGTTTACTATAATAAACATTATCACAATTTGTGTAATTAAGAGGTATAAATGAAACGGTTAATTAGTAGTTTAATAGTATTGTCTATTTGTTTTTGTGCATGGGCACAATCAGACTTGCAACCACTAGCAACAGTAAAACTAAATCGCTCCGAAACTATTACTGTAAAACAGCTCAAAACAAGAGCAGAGGCTGTAATAAAGAATAATGGTATTCCTGAACTTACCCTAGAGCAAAAGAAACAGCTTTTAGATGAACTGATTAACGAAAAACTTCTTGTTCAATCTGCAGAAAAGGCAAAACTTGTAATAACTGATTCTCAGGTAGATCAGGCTTACGAGAACTTTATTTCTGGTCAAATGGGTGCTCCTATTACAGAGCAAGAATTTGCAAAATTTATAAGAGAACAACAAGGCCAATCTGTAGATGAGTTTATGAAGTCTCAAACAGGTATGACTTTAGCAGATTTTAAAGCGTACATTAAAAATGACTTAACCGTACAACAATATGTTTCTTCACTTAAGAGTCAAGAATTAGCTGCTGCCGTGCCAAGCGACTCAGAAATTCGTGCTCAATACGAAGTAAGTAAAGCTCAATTAGTGCAGCCAGATATGCTTCAAATTTTTGCTGTAAGTGTATTAAAACAAGGAGATGCTCAGGCAGCTGAAGCACGGGTAAATTCTCTGTACAACGACTTAAAGAACGAAAAAACTACAATAGCAGACTTAAAAACAAAGTCTCAAGCTCCAAACTCAGGTTTCCAAGCTGGTGAGGGGTATGTAGGAATGAATCCTGCTTCTGCTCAGCAACTCGGTTTTACTCCACAAGAGTTAACAACATTCTTTAACGATGGAGAAGGTACTTACTCAGATATTAAAGAAAATCAAATTGGATATCAGTTTTATTATATTTTAGAAAAACACCCACAAAAGTTCTTAGAGTTAAGTGATGTAGTACAACCAGGTAGTACTGTAACTGTATATGAATATATTCGTAACGGACTAGGACAATCAAAACAAATGCAAGTGTATACACAATTAAAAAATTCGCTTGCTCAATCTTTAAGAACTTCTGCTAACTTTAAAATGGAAAAAAGTGGCAGTACTTTAGATAAACTCTTGGATTGGTAGAACGTGGCAAGACGAAAAAGCCGCATAGTGGCTTTTCAAGCACTATATGCTTGGGATATTTCAAATACTCCTCTAGATGACTTACTCTCTTTTGGTTGGGTTGAGAAAGGTACGCTTGAGAGAATGGGAGAGGAAAGTCTTCTATTTTCTCGGTTGCTTATTACAGGAACCCTAGATCATATTGATCATATTGATGAAGTGATTAAAAAATATCTAATGAATTGGGATTTTTCTCGTCTTGCAAGAGTTGATTTAGCAATTTTGCGCATAAGTGTATACCCCTTATTATATCAAAAAGATATTCCTGCTAGTATTATTATAGATGAGGCAATTGATCTTTGTAAGGAATTCGCCTCAGACGATGCCTATCGATTTGTAAATGCTGTGCTTGATGCAGTACATAAAAACAATGAGGTAGGAAAATGAAAAAGAGCATCTTATTACTTTGTACTGCAGTAATGACGCTCTTTTTTTTTAGCTGTGAACAAAAAACGGTAGCTGCATCATTTGTTGGCACCCTAGATTACATTGATACACTTATAGCAAGCAACCAAGTGGACGAAGCAAATAAGGTATTAAAGACTCTTTCTAAACATATTTCAACAGAAAATCAATATTTAGCACTTTCTCGTAGATATATAGATTTAGCAGATTTTGCGCAGGCTGAATCTATGCTAAAAAAAGGACTAAAAGAATACCCAAGCAATTTAGAGTTGCGTGCTGTGCTAGCACATACGCTTATAAGACAGAATAATGTAGAAAAGACCGAAGAAGCTTTAGAAGTTGCATATCCACTTAAGGGAACAAAATACGGCTCGTTTTTGGCAGAACTTGTAATTCAATCTACAACAGATAAGTCAACGTATTTAAGCAAGGATTTTATTCAGTATTATATCGATGCAGCACATGTTACACACGATTCAACATTCTTGCGTAATGCAGCACTAGTATATGCTATTAATGGAGAGTTCCAAGAAGCAGCCCTCTTACAACCATTGGAATTATTTTATTACGAACAGCCTTTGTTTTGGGCCTATATTATGTATGATGCAGGCAATTATAGCTCTGCATTGTACGATATTTCGCTCATAGATGATTCAGCAGAAACTATTACAATGCAAGCCGATATTTTTACCTATTCGGCTGAATACGAAAAAGCCTATCCTTTATGGCAAAAAATTATAAGTGACTATCCTGACTTTTCTCCTATTGCATACACTAATGCCTCATTTTATGAGCATTTTACATTTAACAAACAAAAACAATCAGATACCTTATTTAATTTAGTAAATAAATTTCCAGATTATGTTCCAGGACTTATAGAATATGCTCACTTTGTTGTAGAAAACTCAAAACCTCCTCAAGATGATGAGATGACAGCTGCACTGCGCAAATCAGGTGCATTCTCTCTTTCTATGGAAGAAGATGCAACTTTTATATTGCCCTCCATTCCGGATGCTTTAAAGCGTGTTTCTGATTCCTTAGAACGAACACAAGATCCTCAGCTTTTTGCAGAGAGTCTTGTTTTGCAGTGGCAAGTTGAGTCAAAAACAACTCAAGAAAAAAAGAATGACCTTTGGTTTGCATTAGAAGCTCACCCCGAAAATGAATCTATAAATCAGCTTGCTTTGTGGTTTTTTCTATATACCAACGATAAGCATTCAGCTTTACAAGTATTTAATTCACATTTAAAACGCACATACAATACTACAGATATATCCAGCGTAATTGATACTTTATCTGTATGGGAAGCAGAATTTGTTGCATATATGGCTTCTCAGCAGCTTTTTACTGCATATCAAGAAAAGGAAGCATATGAACTAGCACAAAAGTTGTATATGCGTGTATTTGAAGAAAAGAAAAATACTTACTCTATTTTAATGAATGTTGCAAATATGAGTAATGCCGCAAATAATTCCGCAGAGGCCCTATTACTTTATGCACAAGCTGTAAACTATGCCGTAAATAGTGAAGACTTAGCAGAAACTCACTATAGGGTTGCACATATTTACGCAGATAATGCAGACATGAGAAATGCAAGTATAAGTTTGAATTATGCTTTAAGCTTAGATCCAGGACATACAAAAGCCCGACTCTTAGCACGCGAAATTGGGCTATAGCCGGGCTTCTATATACAAGATAATCCTGTATTTAGTCGTACAAATTTTCCATATATCAATTATTCAATAATTGCAATGATATCTGCATTCTTTAAAATCAAGTGATCTTCACCATCTACTTTAATCTGAGTACCGGCATATTTGTCGTACATAACACGATCACCTGCTTTTACAGTAATTTTTTCTTTTTCGGTTCCTGGACCGATAGCAACTACAGTTGCAAGTTGTGTTTTCTCTTGTGCAGTATCAGGAATAATAATTCCACTAGCAGTTTTTGTTTCTGCCTTGTCGTTTTTTACCAGAACTCTATCTGCTAAAGGTTTTACATTCATATAATCCTCCGAACATATTTTTTTACCTAAGTTAATATACTAATTACGTGCTTAAACGTCAAGAAGAATTTATTTAAATTATAAAATAAAAACTGGGTCAAAATAACACATCATACTATTAAAGTTGTTTATGTGAGTTAAAATGACACACATTTATTTTTTTTAGTAGAATTCTGGTCATCAAAAAGGATATTTTATCTCTTTTTAGTAGGTTTTTTATCGTTTTTTCTACTAAAAAGGCTCATTAATACTACATTTTACCAAAAAGTTGGCACGAAATTTGCTTATAAATTAATATAAAAAATAACGTTACCAAATCACATTTAAGTGGTTATTATAGTAGGAGACAAAAATGAAAACAATGCATACAACAAGAACATCAAGTGATGAGAATATTTTATCTATATATCTAAAAGAAATAAATCGTATTCCCCTGTTAACACGCGAAGAAGAGACAGATCTTGCTTTAAAAGCGGGAAAGGGAGATAAGGTAGCTCAAGACAAAATAGTTAATGCAAATTTGCGCTTCGTTGTAAATGTTGCAAAGAAATACCAAAATCACGGCCTAGACTTAACAGACTTGATTAGTGAAGGAAATATTGGTTTACTAACAGCAATTGAGCGTTTTGATGTTAGTAAAGGATATCACTTTATCTCTTATGCTGTATGGTGGATAAGACAATCTATCTTAAAGGCTATATGCGAAAAGTCACGTATGATACGTTTGCCTTTAAATAGAGCTAATGAACTTGTTCAAATTGAAAAAGCACGTTCGTTGGTAAATCCAAATAAAACTGAAGAAGAAGAAATTACAGAAATTGGAGAAATGTTAAATATGAGCCCTGTCCATGTAAGAGAAATATTGAATATTTCTCAAGATATGGTTTCACTCGATAGCCCTATGAGAAGTGACCAAGAAAGTTCTACAATTGGAGACTTGATTGAAGATGTGAACTATGATCAGCCAGAAGAGACAGTTATGTTTAACAGTATGCAAGATGAGATTAACGAGGTCTTGCATACCCTAAGCGAAAGAGAAGCAGAAGTTATTCGATACCGTTTTGGTTTAGATGGAAATAAATCAATGTCTCTTAAAGAGATAGGGGATGAGTTCCATTTAACAAAAGAGCGTATTCGTCAAATTGAAAAAAGAGCCATTCGACGCTTACAGCATCCTAAGCGCATGAAACGTCTAGAAGCTTATGTTGCGTAAGAATTGCGTAAAACAGAAAATGCTTCAATTCTAGCATTTTCCATTATATGGCGATCGCGTACTGGATCTGCTATCGCAAGCGTTAGGTAGCCAGATTGTTGTACGCCAAGAATTTCGCCCGGGCCTCTAAGCTCAAGGTCTTGCTCTGCAATATAAAAGCCGTCTGTGCTTTCGTAGAGTGCCTTGAGCCTTTTTTTTGCAACATCGGTTAGATTTGGCGCATACACTAAAAAACAGTGAGACTGGTGTTCTCCACGTCCAACGCGACCGCGTAACTGATGTAAGGCTGCAAGTCCGAATCGCTCTGCATGCTCTATAACCATACATGTTGCATTTGGTACATCCACCCCAACTTCTACCACGCTTGTTGCCACTAATATTTGTATCTTATTCTCTCTAAAGCTGCTCATAATATCTCGTTGCTCAGATTGTTCCACTTGTGAATGTATTAGTGCACAGGCGTATTGTGGGAAGATTGTAGTACTGAGGTATTCATACATTTCTTGGGCATTCTTTAAATTTGCTGTAGAGCCTTCCATATTTTCGCTTGCTTCTATGAGTGGGTATACAAAGTATGCTTGTCGTCCCTTACTTAATTCGGCATGAACAAAGTCAAAAACATTTTTTTCGCTTCCGTGTTTTGTTAAGTGTGTTTGTATTGCTTTTCTACCGCCTGGCATAGTGCGAATTATCGAGGTATCCAAATCACCAAAAACGGTAAGAGCTAGTGTTTGTGGTATAGGAGTTGCACTCATTAATAATACATGAGGTGTATCTGGTTTTCTTCCCTTTGCAATAATTGCATTACGTTGCAGTACGCCAAACCGATGTTGTTCATCGATTATAGCAAGTCGTAAGTTTTTATACACAACATCTTGAGAAAATAATGCATGGGTTCCAATAACTATGTCAATTGATCCATTCTTAAGTTCAGATAATAAATTACGGCGCCCTTGTGCTTTTAGGTTTCCAGTTAAAAAGGCAAGTTCTGCAATTCCGCTCAAGAGGCGGGCAGCGTTTTCTGCATGTTGTCGAGATAGTAGCTCTGTAGGGGCGAGCATTGCGCATTGCCCTCCGTAGTCTATTATTCGAAGACAAGCTAAAAAGGCAACAAGCGTTTTTCCAGAACCAACATCCCCTTGTAATAGGCGAGCCATTGCAAAAGGTGTTGCTTTGTTTTCTCCTTGTGAATAGGCTTTGTCCATATCTGTGTGTATTTCTAAGAGAACTTTTTTTTGGTCCTTTGTTAGGCTAAATGGAAGCCGCTCAACTAATTGTTTTTGTTTTGGCGAAAGGCTTTTTTCAAACTCTGTATCTATCCTTGTAGCATCTTTTGCTGCCGTAGATTCAATAGAGTTTTCGCTTAGATTTTCTGTGTTATTTTTATTGTGAATTTCGGCTAAGGAGGGAAGTGTACCTCTTCTTTCTATTGAGCGCTCCCCAATTGCCAATTGAAATAAATACAATTCTTCAAAAATTAAGGTGTTACGAGCTTGTAGCGCATTTTCGAGCGTTTTAGGCTGATGTATACCGCAAATAGCCTCTTGTTTACTCATAAGATTGTATTTTTCGATTATATATATAGGTATCTCATTTGCTATGCCACGTGCGTATTCACGTAAAGCTTGAGATATTGTCTTCCTCATAAATTGCTGGGTCATATTGGCCGTGAGAGGATAAATCGGGTACACCCCCGATGAGGGAATTTTGTTAAAATCTTCAAGATTGCCTTCTGTGCTTACCAGCTCTATATCAAATGCACTTGATTGCAATTCATTATATTTTATAAAAAATCCACCAGTAACACGAATAATTGAATTGAGGGGAAAGCTTTTTTCTAGAAAGGGGCGGTTAAAGCAAATTAACTCTGCTGCTGCTGTTCCATCAAAAATACTTATTTTGAGTGTTCTCATTCGTCCAAAGCCAAACCAACTATGGCCAACAACTCGAGCGAGGGTATGGACCTTTGCAGCACTCTGATAATCTCTGAGAGAAACTCGTTTTGTACGGTCTTCCCAGTCGCGTGGATAATGAGTAAGTAAATCTGCTACAGTAAAAATATTGAGTTTAGCAAATTTCTTTGCCGCTGCCTCACCGACACCGGAAAGAGAAGAAATTGGTTTTGCAATTTCAGTAAGCTTCACTGTGTCGATCCTTTTGAGGTGCTAGATTGGTAAGGTAAAGAGAATAGTTTGTAAGAATGTAAATATAATTCGTCCGGTAAATAGAATAACCAGATTTAATGCAAGAGCGGTTAGAATTACTGTTCTAAATGAAACAAATCTACCTGGTAAAAATTTACCTACAATTTTATATGTAAGAGGAGAAACAAGGGCGTCGAATTGTTGCCAAAACGACATACCTCCATCTTTATTCAGTAGATTAAATACCAAGCGAATTATTAGAAAAACCAGCATGAATGTTAATAATGAATTTGCGAACTGCCAAACTGTTCCAATAGTAACCGCCAGAACAATACCTACAGAAATTCTTTGTAACTGCACAAAGGCAGAAAAAACTGACGAAAACAAAAATAGTATAGACATTGCTAAAAGAGGTGTAAAGTCAAAGTTGCCGAAGCGTAAGTAAATGCGCTGTTTAAACCAATTTAAGTATGGGTCAACTATACTCCCTAAAATACGCATTACTGGCGTATATGTTAGAGATGGAATCCATGTTAACATAACTCGAGCAAAAACTATAAAGGCGTATACACTTAAAGCTGTAGACAAAAGTCGAAAAATTGTAAATATCGTATTCATACCATTAAATATACTACAAAACTGATATTTTATCAAATACTAAAAAGCATCCCATTAATATTAT
>CAYJNB010000092.1:0-8201 GCA_964371205.1 uncultured Treponemataceae bacterium | reverse complement strand
AAGATCGTTAATAGTCATTCTATACTCCTTAAAAAAATTTGCAATTTCTGTTCGCTAGTGCGAATAATTTGAGAGAATAATACAGTTTTTTGCGAAATTATGCAACTAGAGAAGAGTCTTAAGCAGCAATATTTACAGCGATGCCCGTAGGGGCCGAAGGAGTAAGAGCATAAGGAATATTTTTTGCAACATCGAGAGAAGCTTTTATTTGACTTTGATAATCTTTTATCTTAGCATCTAATTGCTCATCAGAAAGATTCTCTGTTCCGATAGAAGCTTTTGTTGGATTTTTTTTAATACTAACTAATTGATCTATCAAGGAGTTTAAAATGTGTACACGGCTTACGCTTACACCTCTTTCTCCTTGTGAGGTTGCATACCCAGATATATGATCAAATTGGCTATACATAACATTTGCAGGAGATACAGGAATATAAATTTTACCAGATGAGCCGCCGCCAAAACCGGACATGTAAGAATATGAGTTTAAATTTCCTGCTGAATAAATCATACGCAATCTCCAAAATTATGTAACTTTCGTTATTAATATTATCGACATTGCGTTTGCTGACTTTACTTTAAATTAATTATTTTCTCTGGCCCATTGAGCAAGTAATTTTTCTAGAGAAGGCTTTACGTCATTTTGCTCATCCATCTTAATGGATTTTACAAAATATGGAATTATTACACGTTCTTTAATATTTTCCCAGTTTGCAGGAAGAATATTAGGTACTCGCAAGTTCTCTGGAGAAGGAAAACGTCCAAATAAAAAAGGATAGAATGAAGGTAAAACTCTTTCATTTACTGATTTTAAAGACGAAAAACCACCAGCTATTCCAAATCTATCGCTTGCTAGATTCATGGAAAGAACCCACTCAATAATTTCTCTTTGTGTTTCTTCTCTAAAAAACCAAAGAAGAAAATCTTGGGCTCCCTTTTTATTATTTGTTTCTTTGAAGATTCCCATATTAATAATTTTATCATTAACTTGAATGTTGTTATTATACTGTATCCATCTAAAGTCAATTTTTTCTAAATTTTCGGGCGGAATATTTAAGAGAGATTCTGTTTTCATATAATTAAAAAAACAATGACCTGTAAGCACATTGTTGTATGGTGGATTGTATAAGTGTTTAAATTCAAACTCTTCTTCGTGTTCAAACGATGTATTTACTTCTTTTGTCCAATTTTTTAAATACTCTATGGCATTACTAAGAGATTTTTCGTCCCACGCAAAAACATCCTTTGTTTCATGATAATTTACATCCATTAATTTTGAAACAACATATAAAAAATCTTCGTTCCAACTTGGAGCATACCCCATTGTACTGTAGGTATCATTATCATTTTTTTTGTTTTCAAGAGATGCTATATTTTTTATCTCATCTAAAGATATCATAGCTGCATCTTGAATTTGACTTGATTTTTCTGCATCGAAAATAACTGTTGGTAAATTAAAACTTACTGGTAATAAGTACTGCCTATTATGAATATTTCCAAGTTCTAAAAGCTGAGGATAAAAAATAGAACGTCTCATTTTAAACTCATCAAATAGATAGTCTACTTGCATAAAGCTCTGACGTGTCTTTTCGTTTTTTAACCAAGCTCCAACAATAATATCTAAATCTTGATTTTTTCCCTGCGAAAGCTGCTCTATTACATCATCGCTGTATAAAACAACAGCATTATACTTATCTTGGGTAAAATTAAAAAGTTCTGCATAAAAGGCGAATTCGGGTTGATCTGTTAAAATATATATGTTCTCTCTTTCATCATTGGTATACACTACATATACCAACGCTGTTAAAGAAAGAACAAATAATATACAAAGGGTCAGAACTATTTTTCTATTAAACAAGTTCTTCTGCTGCCTTATAAATTGTAGTATATACTTCGTCGAGTAATTCCTCTTCTACACTTGAAAAAGCTACACGTATGTGTTCAGCATCTATTGCTATAACACCAATACCATACACATCAAGAAGTCTCCTTCGCAAAGTCTCTGCTGGCACTCCTTTACAGTGCAAACTCATAAAATAACCTGAATTAAATGGCAATGGTGTTAAAACCTTGTGACCTGCCTTTGACTGAACAAAAGCCTTTACTTTACGATAACGACTTTCTAAAATAGCACGGAAAGCTTCTTTTTCTTCTGCAAGAGTTTTGTTTTCTAATGCTTTTAAAAGAATTGATTGTGATGGAGTTGAAGCACAAGAAACTGAAGAACGAACTGTTCCCATAAGTTTTTTGTTTAATGCTTCATACTGAGCATCACTCATTCCCTTTGCAGAGAAAGTTAAAAAACCAGAACGGAAACCCCATACATAGTCTTCTTTAGTTGGCCCATCTATTTTAACTGCAAGAATTTTTTCATGTGCATCTGCAAGATACGCAAATAAAGACTGTTTTTCTGCATCTTCTTCAAAGTTTAATCCAAAATATGCGTCATCACACCAAACCATAATATCTGTACCGCCATCGGCTACTTCGGTTAGAATACGAATAATATCCTTCATTTCTGAAACTGTAGGTGTATATCCTGATGGGTTTTGAGGAAAGTTTAATAGCACTCTAACAGCACCTTTTTTTGATTGCTCTCTTATCGCTTTTTCAAAGCTATCTGTATTAAATCCTGTTTCTGTAAATAGGGTAAATTGTTCAAGTTTTGCATTTCTACGTGTTTCTAAAATAAGAGCATAATTGTCCCAAGCTGGATTCGCTGTTAAAAGTGTGTCTCCCTCAGATAAAAACAAATCACAAAGATAAGAGATACCTGCTGTTAATCCAGGAACAACTACTGGATTCGACATTCTTTTTTCTGCAAGTAATGGATTTTTTTGAATAATTAGTTTTTTCCATGCTTCTTGCACTGTAGGAAACCCTGCAGTAGGAGCATATGCTACTGCTTCTCCAGAAGTTAAATTAGGAAGCTCTTTTTGTATTGATGGTAAAATAAGAGGCTTTCCATTTTTTACAGCCATTCCTATTGTTCCATTTGCTTTTTTACCTAACTGTTTTGCTTCGGCACTTTGAGCAATAATCCCCTTAGGAAAATACATTCTATTTCCTAAGTCCGAAAGGAGTCTTCCTACTATTCCTGATTCAAGTACTTCATTTAATTCTTTTGCTAATATATTCATGCGCATATTATGCATAAAACAATTAGAAAAAGCAAGATAACAAGTCTTTTAGAGAGCTCTAAAAAACAACCCCAGATTCTAAAATAATATTTGCATAAGGTTTTATTTCGCCAGTACGAACTACAGCTTTTGACTTTTGGGTTTTTAATTTAAATTCTTCGTGGGGAATTTGTTCAACCAAAATATTCTTAGAAGAAAAAAGGATCATTATCTCATTATACAAGACTTCGTTATGCGTTTTTGTTTCTGAGGCTATAGTTACTTTTTGAACACATAATTCTTCAAGAATTGGTTTTAAAACATCTAGAAAAGAAGGGACTCCAAGTGTTATTGCTACATCTATCCTCTGTGTTTCTTTTGGTATAGGTAAACCAGCATCTCCTACTGTTAAAGTATCGAAATGTCCCATTTTAGAAATAACATAAGAAATCTCACTATGAAGTAAATTTGTTTTTCTCATTTGTACTCCTTTTTCTTTTGTAATAATTTTACATACATAAAAGTGTATCATGTAAAAATACATTTGACAATTACACTTTTCTAGATTAGAATGAACGTATAGTTCACAACTAAACTGAAGGGAGGTTGGAATGTTTTTTGCAAAAAAAGACCCCTTAAGCAAAAATAAGACAGCAATGTACGAACAAAAAAGCAAAGCTCCTTTTGTTAAAGTTCTTGGAAGTGGATGCGCAAAGTGCAGAAATTTAGAAAAAGCAACCCGCGAAGCATTATTTGAGTTAGGTATTAATACACCAATTGAACACATCACTGACTACACTCATATTGCTTCTTATGGAGTTTTATCTGTGCCAGCACTTGTTGTTGAAGGCAAGGTTGTTTCGGATGGAAAGCTCCTCAGCAAAGACGAAATAAAAGACATATTAAAAGATATAGCCTCATAATCAAATAGAGATTAATACTTCGAAAGGTTGCAAAACATAGCTTTTCGTAGTATGTTTATTACATGACATATGAAGTAACTGCAACTCGTAGAAGACCTCAACGGTTTGACGATTTAGTGGGTCAGGAATTTACTGCTGCAACTCTTAAAAATGCAATACAATCTCAAAAAATAGCTCCTGCTTATTTGTTTTCTGGTCCTCGTGGCTGTGGTAAAACATCATCTGCTCGTATTTTAGCTAAAGCTCTTAATTGCGAAAAAGGGCCTGCAGCAGAGCCCTGTGGTGTTTGCCCAGCTTGTGTAGATATTACCCAAGGATCAAATCTAGATGTTATTGAAATAGATGGAGCTTCAAATACAGGTATAAATGATGTGCGTCAAATTAAAGACGAACTTTTATTTCCACCAAATGCTTGTCGTTATAAAATATACATCATAGACGAAGTTCATATGCTTTCTAATAGTGCTTTTAATGCACTGTTAAAAACAATAGAAGAACCTCCCCCTTATGCAATATTTATTTTTGCAACAACTGAATTACATAAAGTTCCTGCTACAATAAAAAGTAGATGTCAACAATTTAACTTTAGACTCGTTTCTGTAGAACAACTAAAAGACTTACTCGCAGACGCAGCAAAAGAAACCGGTATACAAGCAGATGAAGAAGCTCTTTTTTGGATTGCTAGAGAAGCGACTGGAAGTGTAAGAGATGCCTATACACTTTTTGATCAAGTTACTGCTTTTTCAGAAAATCACATTACATATGACAAAATAAGAGATAAACTCGGACTAGTTGGATTTGATCGTCTTAATACAATTTATGAAGCCTGCGTTGACTCTCAAAATACTCAAGCACTGAGTGAATTAGACACTATGATTAGTGCAGGTGTTTCTATCGAACAGTTTACAACAGATAGTGCAGACTATATGCGCTCTCTTTTACTTATACAGCAAGGTATTACAAAAGAATCCCTGCTAGGGCAAAGTGCTTCAAGATTTTCTCAAAAAGTTTTATCTTCATGGAATGTTTCCAGACTCGAACAAGCTCTTTCCATTTTTTTACAATTGTTCCGAGATATAAGATATTCTGTCGACCCGCGGTTTGATTTAGAATTAGCAATTGTAAAGCTTTGTTCATTAACACATTTTGTTACCCAAGACGATTTACAAAAAGCAATCTTACAGGTAAGAGCTGTTCTACTACAAGGAGCTTCCCCTGCTTCTTCATCTAATAGTTTAACTACACCTTCTTTTCAAGAAAAAGCAGTAGAAGAAAAGCAAACTATTTTTGAAGAAAAAACAGATATTCCTGTAACAGAAAATATTCAAACTGTACGAAAGCCAACCTCAATTGATGAATTAAAAGAATTTACTGTAGAAAAGATTTCTCAAACAAGTTTAACTTTAGGACAAGCTCTTTTACAAACAAAAAATTGGAGAAGAGAAGAAGAAATCTTATATGCCTCTGTTGCTTCTGCTTTTTTGCAAAATCAGTTATCTAAAGAAATAGAAGTTATAAATGACGTATTATCAACAGTAGCTCAAGAAAAAGTTTTATTTAGAGTAGAGATTGAGTCTCAACATAAAGAAGTTCCTCAACAAAATATTCCAGAAGTCGATATATTATGTAAGGTATTTAAAGGGACAGAAGTAACCGGATCTAAATAAACAAGAATAAAGGGAGGAAAATATATGAATATTAATCCATTTGATTTATTAAAAAATGCACAAAGCATGCAAGATCAAGTTTCTAAGATGCAAGAAGAATTAAAATCTATAAGCGTAACCGGGTCATCCGGTGGCAATATTGTAAAGATAACTGTTAACGGTCAAATGGAAATACTCGATATAGAAATTGATCCTATTGCTGTAGATCCACGTGATGTAAAAATGTTGCAAGATTTACTTATTGCAGCACATCGAGACGCCCTATCAAAAATAAAAGATTCTCTTGGTTCCAAGTTTGGTCCCCTTCTTGGTAGCCTTGGAGGACTGGGATAATAAATGAATGCCCTCGAAGAACTAACAGAAACTTTTTCGCGCTTACCAGGTATAGGTAAAAAGAGTGCTTCTCGTCTTGCACATCATATTTTAAAAAATGATAGAAGTTTTGCTCTTCGTTTTGCTCATGAACTTTCTAACTTACACGACAAAATACTTACCTGTTCTGTTTGTGGTACTTATACCGAAAAAGACCCCTGTTATATTTGCACTGATAATACAAGAGATAGACATATTCTTTGTGTTGTTGAACAACCTCAAGACGTTCAGATTATAGAAGCTTCAAGAGAGTTCCGCGGGCTTTTTCATGTTTTAGGCGGTGTTATAGCACCGCTAGATGGGATAGGTCCAGATCAACTTTCCATAGGTAAATTAATTGATAGAGTTAGAGAATCTAACATAACAGAAGTTATATTAGCAACTAATCCTACAATGGAAGGTGATACTACCGCTCTATACTTACAACGTCTTTTATCTCAATTAGAAGTATCTGTTTCTCGTCTTGCCTCTGGTTTACCAGTTGGCGGCGATTTAGAATATGCAGATAAATTAACCCTAGCAAGAAGCTTTAGAGGAAGAATAACATTATGAGTCTTGTTTCTATAACTAATAAAGCAGAACAAATTAGAGATGTAATTAGATATTTAAAGAAATTTAAAAATGCAATTATAGTTTTACACATAGATGATTTAATAATTGATTCTTCTTTTTTTTCGGGACATATGCATGATATAGCACTTATACACGATGCGGGTCTCAAAATAATAATTGTTCCTGGTGCAAGAAAACGAATAAATGAAATTTTAGAAAAATATAATATCTCATGTAGTTTTGAACATAATTTAAGAATTACAAAAGAAGAAGCTATGCCTCTGATAAAAATGGCAGCATTTGATGTTTCCAACAAAATAATATCTGCTCTTGCAGCAGAGAATAGTAACGCAGTAATTGGAAACTGGGTAAGAGCAAGAGGTAAAGGTGTAATAAAAGGAATTGATTTTTCTACATGTGGAGAAATAGAAAAGCTAAATATATCTGCTTTAAATACAATTTTAGATAATAATTTTATTCCAATTTTTCCCTGCATAGGTTGGAGTGCCTCTGGAAAACCATATAATATTTCTTCGGTACATTTAGCTTCAGAGTTAGCTATATCATTAAAAGCAGACAAACTTTTTTTTCTTACTCCTTCAACAAGCATTAATAAAGAAACTTGTACAATTCCACCTACTATATCTTTAACAGATAAAGGAGATGTTCCCTCTCTAAATTTAGAAGAGGCAAAAACATTTATAAAAGAGAATAAAAATGAGAAAAACAAATATATAGTTGATTTGCTAGAAATTTGTTCTACTTCATGTCAAAAAGGTGTATCTCGGTCCCATATTCTAAATGGAAGTATAGAAGGTAGTATTCCTTGTGAAATATTCTCTTATCTCGGATCAGGTACAATGATTTATAAAAGTAATTATGGTTCTATTAGAGAAATTACACATTCTGATATACCTACTATAGTAAACCTTATGAAACCATTCATAGAAAAAGGTATTTTACTTTCTAGAACAGAATCTGATATTAAAGATAAAATAAATGATTATATTGTATATGAAATTGATGGAACGATTGTTGCTTGTGCAGCCTTACATATGTATACAGATAAACAAGCAGAGATAGCTGCAGTACTAGTTGAGCAATCATGTGCTCAGACGGGAATAGGACCTATGATACTTTCTTATCTTATAGAAAAAGCAAAAGTAAATAATTGTCAAAGTGTATTTGTTCTTACAACACAAACTGCAGATTGGTTCGAAAAAAATGGTTTTACTTCTGATACTATTTCAAGTTTACCAGAAGAACGAAAACAAAAATGGAATTCTAAAAGAGGTTCAAAAATTTTACGTTTATCATTATAAAATGTTTCACGTGAAACATTTTAATGTAAAAAAAATAGGCTGACTTAAAATAAGCCAGCCTAGTACCTGATGGATTTCCCTCTTCACCCTTCTTTATACTACATTATACAGTTCAATACGTCAATATATTTTTTAGTATATATAGCGTTTATTTTAAATAATTGTAAAAAAAAACGCTATATATACGTATACTTTATTTGGTTAATCTAAAAGAAATACCTTTTATTTCTAAATCTGGAAATTTTT
>CAYJNB010000091.1:0-8210 GCA_964371205.1 uncultured Treponemataceae bacterium | reverse complement strand
TATCTTCCCCTTCCCGTTGCAGTAAAATACTTGATTTTACCCATTCTGTCAATTAAGGCACATGAATTGCAGTATATTTTTTTTTCTTATATAATAAGTTACTATTCACAATCCATGTTGTTCATAGAGCAATAGCTGTAAGAAGTTTTAGTGGGCACTATAGACACTAGCAAAGGAGCAATTATGACAGAAAGCCAATACTCGCGTTCGGCACTTATTTTAGGCGCTGATGGAATAACCTCTTTACAGCAAAAAACAGTAGCTGTTTTTGGCATTGGTGGTGTTGGCAGTTTTATTGCAGAAGCTCTGGCTCGCGTAGGAGTTGGTAGGCTAATTTTAATCGACAATGATGTGGTTGCTGAGTCAAATATTAATCGCCAGCTTGTGGCATTGCATTCAACGGTGGGACAACTAAAGGTTGAAGTGATGAAAAACCGTATTGCAGATATTAATCCGCAAACAGAGGTTGTTTCCTACCCACTTTTTTTTACTGCAGAGACTGCAAATACAATTGATTTTTCTCTTATTGACTATATTGCAGATGCTATTGATACTGTTTCGTCTAAGATTCTGTTGGCCGAAATTGCACAAGAGCGCAGCATCTCACTTATTTCTTCTATGGGTACGGGGAACAAAGTACATCCAGAAATGCTGGAACTAAGCGATATTTACAAAACAACGGTTTGCCCTTTAGCTCGAATTATGCGATATGAACTTAAAAAACGAGGTATAAAAAAGTTACAAGTCGTATATTCAAAAGAAAAGGTGCTTCCTCATAAAGAAAAAGCACCTTTGCGTGGTAAAGCTCCCGTACCCGGAAGCATTTCTTTTGTTCCATCTGCGGCAGGCTTACTTATAGCCGGTCAGATAGTTCGCGATTTATTGCACATCCAATAATTCAATATCAAATGCAATATAGGCGTTTGGAGGAATAACACCACCAGCACCTTGTGAGCCATAAGCTAATTCTGGTGGAAGTACTACAGAGCGTTTTTCGCCTTCTTTCATTTCGAGTACCATGTAGTCAAAACCTGGAATCATACGACCAACGCCAACCTGAAAATCCATTGCTCCACGACCTTCTGAACTGTCAAAAACAGTACCGTCTAAGAAATAACCTTTGTAATGTACAGAAACATTGTCTCCACGTGCAGCTTGACTACCTTTTCCTTCAGCAAGTACTTTATAACGAATACCGTTATCTACTTCGGTAAAATCGCCATATTTTTCGTCTAGCATTTTTTTTGCTTCTGCAGCAGCAGCTTCAGCAGCATCTTTTTCTGCCTTAACTTGATCTGCAATAAAAGCATTAAAGTCGTCTTGAGTTGCTTCAAAGGCTTGAGCTTCTGCACCGTTGCGTACAATTGTAATTTTTTGAATTAAATCGTTTTGTCCAATTGCGTTTACAACATCTTGCCCTGTTACAACACGACCAAAAATAGTGTGCTTACCTTGTAACCAAGGAGTTGCAACGTGTGTAATAAAAAATTGACTGCCATTTGTTCCAGGTCCAGCATTTGCCATTGCCAAAACACCAGGTCCGTCAAATTGATATTTGTTTACTATTTCATCTGCAAAGCGATACCCAGGGCCACCTGAACCGGTTCCTTGCGGATCTCCACCTTGAACCATAAAGTCTTCAATTACACGGTGGAATTTTAAACCGTTGTAGAATGGTTTTCCCTTTGCAGCATCGAATTTACCCTCTGCAAGTCCAACAAAGTTTGTTACAGTAAGCGGAGTGTCTTTGAAATACAATTCAAGAACAATGTCTCCCCTGTCTGTTGTCATGATGGCAAATAAACCATCTTTGTCTTTAATACTTTCCATAGATTTTTTTTCCTGTCCAAAAACATTACATGATATTAATACAGCACAAAAAAGCACTGCAAAAATTACTTTTTTCATATTTATTCCTTTACTTAGTCTCTGAATACGCTGCATACGCTGCGTCTAACCAGTTGTATATCGCATCAGCTCGGCGGATAAATGCTTGAGTCATTCGTTTTTCTACCGCCGATATTGCAAAGAATTCTGCTTCTGCTAGATTGTACATTAACAGAGAGTCTCCTAAATCAATAACCACAAAAGACATTCTAAAGCTGCCTGGGTTAACTAGGCGAAAAACTCTATAAGTTATGTAATCAATATTTTTTGAAGAACACATAACCTCTGTAGCATTTTGCTTAAAAGTATACTCATAGTATCCAGTACCAAATGTTGCCATTTTTTGATAGGTGTGAATAAGTTTTCCGTCTGAGTTACCTTCGTTATTATCTGCTATTTTTTCTTTTTCTTCAAGATTGTTTACGGTATAAATTTCTTTATAGAGCGAAGCTGTTTCGCCATCAGAATTTACATACTCCAAACCTTGCATTGTAGATAAAGAGGTGAGTGTTTTGGCAATAAACGGGATGTCACTTCCAGCATCTGTAGGATTATTTTTATTGATTAGATACAGAGATTCTGCCACAAATACTGGACGGCGACGCGCCTGCCAGACATTTGTGGTTTCTTCTGCTAAAGCAGTTGTAGGCTTTAACTGTGCCTCATATTTTCTATCTTTATATGAGATATACTGCACTTTACCTTCTGAGCGTAACTCGCTGGCTACTTCAGCAGAAACAATTGATTCTAATGATATAGTATTTTGTGCGCTTACTATAGTAGCAAGGCACAAACAAAAGGTTATTAAAACCTGTTTTTTCATTAACGAACTCCTTTATATAAGACACGTATTTGCTTATATAAACCTTCTCCTTCGCTTTTGGTTTCAATATCTCCAATATCATTTAAAGTTGTATGTACTAGACGTCTTTCGAATGGGTTCATAGGTTCTAATAATACAGAATTACGTGAGGTACGAACCTTATCTGCAATGTTATATGCCATACGAACCAATGTTTCTTCGCGTCTAATACGATAGTTTTCTATATCGAGTACTATGCGTGTATTTTCGTGTCCAAGACGACCTGCATACACGTTTGCAAGCAATTGAAGAGCATCAAGATTTTTACCTTTACGTCCAATTAATATTGATGAACTAGAAGAGTTGAGCCTAATACCAAGCTTTCTTTCTTCGCGGAACATAACGTCAACGGTAATATCATAACCCATTTTTTCTATAATGAGCTTAATGTATTCCAATAGCTTTTCTTCGAATTCGCCTTTAGGCAAAGGATCTGCAAAAAGGCCTTTTGCACGTGGTTCTGCAGATGAGTCCACTGCCTCTCTTGCAGATACTGCGGGTTTAACATCTGCTAAAGGATGAACACGGATGCGCACATAGCCTTTCTTAAAAAGACTATTTTTTTGTGTTTCTAAGATTTCAACATCAAACTGATCCGCATTCAAACCCAATTCTGCCATTGCTAACTCAATAGCTTCTTTTTCAGATTTTGCTTCATATTCATATGTCATAACAAACTCCTGTTTTAGTTTTCTTTACACTAGTTAAAGTCGTTTTAGAAACGACTTTTTGCTATTTTTTCTTCTTAGGTCTTGCAACAAAAGCGGGTCTAACTTCTTCTACGACCACATCTTTTTTATGACGATGCATCACTTTATTAATAATAACCTGTTGAATAAGTTGTAGTATGTTACTTACTGTCCAGTATAGAATCAATCCTGCTGGTGCATTATAGAACATAAAGAAGAAAATCAACGGCATACCGTACATCATCATCTTCATTGATTGATTGCTTGCTGTTGCAGAAGCTTGTGTAACCTTACCAAACAACAACTGAGAAATTACATATATAACTGGTAATATACGTACTTGATTTCCTAAAAATGGAATATCGAATCCGAGAGTGTATACACTATCACCAACTGAAAGGTCTGGAATCCAACCAGGAATAAACATAGCTCCGCGGAATTCAAAGTAGTTATTAAACAAGTTAAACATTGCTATAATTATTGGAAATTGAATTAAAAGTGGCAAACAACCTGAAAGCGGATTATATCCTGTTTCTTGGTATAGTTTTCCCATTTCCATATTGAGTTTTTCTGGTTGCCCTTTATACTTTTCTTGGAGCTCTTTCATGCGTGGTTGTAAGTCTTGCATCTTAAGAGAAGCCATAGAACTTTTCTTTGTTAGCGGATAGAAAGCTATTTTAATTATTACAGTAATAATAATGATTGCAACACCCCAGTTATGTACTAGGTTGTAACACATTTCTAGAGCCCATTTTAAGAATACTTCTAGCCAAGATAAAATGCCACTTGATTCTAAACTATCGTTTAAGCGGAAAGAAGAAACACTCCATGCATTGTCTGGGGCATTATTATAGATTGCCAAATCACGCTCTGTGCGTGGCCCCGCATAAATAAAGTATGTATCTTGTACTTCTTGCTGAAGAATTGGTGAGCGCACTATAAAAACTTGTGCGTTTGCATAATCAGAGTTTTCAAAGGCAGTTGAGTATAAAGCACGTTCTACTGGAACTCCTTGAGGGGCAGCTAACACAGTAAAATACTTTCCTGCAACACCTGTCCAAGAATACCCATCTTCGTCGTCGAAAACCTTAGTTTCTCCAGTTTTTAGAACTTGCTTTTTCTTTTTGCCATCTGAATAAGACATAAAGGTTCTGTTTTCGTACCTATCGTTCTTTTGATCAAACTGAGGGCCAATTTGAGGAGAAGTTCGCAATGTGTATGCTACATTATTGAAATTTAAGTTTCTCATGCCATCTTCGCCATCGATAATAACATCTAATCTAAACAGATAATCATTTTGTTTAAATGAATATTGCTTTATAAGGGTAAAAGAACTTTGAGTTCCGTCACTGTTAGAAACAGTAAAGTCCTTATAAAAACCAATAGTGTAATCGTCAATTTTGCGTACAGTAAATAAATCATTAAGTACTGGTGAATTTTCTGAACCAAACGCTAAAGAAAAAGCACGGTTTGTGGCAGATATATTATCTGCCATATTTACACCTTTATCGCCATCATTATGGTTAAAAAGTTCAAATGAAATAACGTCTCCACCACGATTTGTAAACACTACTTCGTATAAATCGGTAGTTATAGTATGTGTTTCTTCTACAACAGTAACAGACTCTACAATTTCTTCGTTCTGTGTTGTATTTACAACTGGAGAAACAATGTTATTTACAGTTGGGGTTACTACAGAAGCTGGCTGTGCAACTGATTGCTCGGTTGCAGTTTGCTCTGGCTCAGGGAAAAAGGTTTGCTGGATAAACATCGAGCCAACCAAAACAAGAGAGGATAATACAATCGCTATTACGGTATTTTTTTCCATATATTAAAGACTCCTTTTATAATTAGGGAACAGGATCGTATCCACCTGTACTGAACGGATGACAACGCAATATTCGTTTAAACGCGAAAAAACCGCCCTTTAAAGGACCATGTTTTTTAATTGAGTCGATAGCATAATTCGAACAGCTAGGATAATACCTGCAAGATTTTGGGAATAAAGGTGAAATACAAACCTGATACGAGCGTATCAGGAAACACATTAATTGTGTTGCAATTTTTTTCATGATGAAACAAGGCCGGCTTTTTCGCATAAATAGGTGAGTTGTTCTGAGCGTTGCGAAAAAGTATCTCGTCCCGGATAAGTCAGTAGAACAATATCGTATCCGATACGTAAACACCCTTTTAAGGTACGGTACACTTCTCTGCTTAAGCGTTTTGAATAGTTACGCTCAACAGAGGTGCCGTATCCGCGGGGTATTGCAAAACCAATCCTATTTATACTTTTTTCGTTACGAACAAAATATAACTTAGCACCAGAAACACTAACCCGCTTTCCTTCCTTAAAAACATGCTTAAATTCGCTTGATTTTTTTAGTCGTTCAAGACGACAAAATGCCTGCGAAATTTTACCGTGCATTCCTATAGATTAATATGGTTTCTTCTCATCAGAAACTGTTAACTTATAGCGTCCTTTAGCTCTTCTGCGTTTTAAAACCATGCGTCCACCGCGTGTTGCCATGCGTGCGCGGAAACCGAATTTTCTGTTTCTCTTTACTTTGCTTGGTTGATATGTTCTTTTCATGAACACGTCTCCTTATTTAATTGAAACACCCTCATAATTACAAAGGCATTTCTTGATTTAACCGTTTAAGTGCGGAAACAGCAGTATATAAAAAAACAAGAGCTTAGTCAATTACCTAGAAGCAATAACTTACTGAATTAAGCGAACTTGTGCTCTTATAAAGGGTTTTAACTCCTCAAAAAGAATTACCGCTGCTGTATCAGAATTGTGTACTTCCGTATAAATGCCATCATCCATAATTGAGAGAATGTATTCATCATCATCGCGCTGAACAACTATAAAATACCTCATTTTTTCATCAACACCTAGTAGATAATCGCCCTTATAAGTAGTAGTAAGACCTTCAAAATACCCTTCGAATGGAGAAAAAACTATCGCCTCGCCTTCTTGTGAAAGAGCATGAGAAGTTTCTGTTCGAATATATATTGAGAATCCGTCTTCTAGTGCTCTAAAATCATACATTCCAATGCCAAGATTACTGTACATATCAAACAATGTTCCAGACTCTGAAAAAAGAGGAAAATCATTGCTAAGAACCCTTCTTTTTTCTGGTTGAGCTTCAATTTCTGTTGGCACGTCTTGTGTCTCGCATGCTAAAAAAAGTAAAGTACTAACAAGACTTGCATAAACGAGCAATTTTCTTTTATTCATAGCGTACCTACTTATACATTGGAGCTACTGCTTTAAGATTTTCTTGATAAACCTTGTAAGCATCTTTATAAGCTGTAACGTTTTGTGTGTTCGGCTCAATTGTTGCACCATCAAGCAAGACGTGCTCTATGCAAATTTCTTCTATGTTTTTTTCTTTTACAGAAGCATCACTTCGAGCATTGTTGTAGCACCACAAGGCTTGAAGAGCTGAACCAAAAGCAGCAGCCTCGCTATTTAGAGGTATTTTTACAGGAACATTAAAAACATCCGCAACAATTTGTCGCCATAACGGGCTTTTTGCTCCACCCCCAGTTAAGCGAATTTCTTTTGTAACAAATCCAAGATTAGAGAAAGCTTCAAGACCGCCAAGCAAGGCAAAGACTGCAGATTCAAGAGCTGCACGGCTAATATTTGCACGATTCGCATTTGCAGCTGTAAGTCCCGTAATACTTGCTTTTCCATTTGGTAGGTTTGGGGTTCTCTCTCCATTAAAGAATGGTAAGATTACAACACCTTCTGCTCCAACTGGCGCTTTTGCTGCCTCATCATCAAACTCACGCACTCCTAACTCGAACAAAGCACGCAACTGCTCAGTTGCAACAGTACAGTTCATCGTACATAACAACGGTAACCAGCCGCCAGAAGATGAGCAAAAACCAGATAGACCATTTTTGGGGTCTGCAAGCGGCTTTCCACTAAATGCGTAAAGGGTACCAGAAGTTCCCATACTTACTGCCACTACGCCATCTTGAACGGTTCCCGTACCTATGGCGCTCATCATATTATCACCACCACCACAAGAAACAGGGATTCCCTCTGGAACACCAAGGAGCGTAGCCATTTCTGCAGTAAGATAACCACATGGAGCTGCTGCATCAATTATGGTAGGAAGCAAATCTTTTACTCGCGAATCAATCGCATCGCAAGCCTTTATTGACCATTTTTTTGTATTAGCGTTAAAAAGCGCTGTACCAGAAGCATCACCAGCTTCCATGGTATATTCGCCCGTTAATTTAAAGTTGAGGTAATCATGGGGGAGCATAATATAGTGTAACTTTGCAAAAGCGTCTGGCTTGTTACGCTTTAACCAATAAATCTTTGGTGCAGTAAAACCAGGCAGCATTACATTGCAAACTTCCGCTATCACTGCATCTTCTCCACCAAGAGCTTCTGTAAGCAAAGCGCATTCTTGTGTAGTGGACGTATCGTTCCACAGCTTAACATTGTACAAAGAGCTCCCATCGGATGAAAGTGGAACAAATCCGTGCTGATGCCCCGAAACGCCCATAGCTACTATTGTTTTTTTATTATCTGTAGAAAGTTGAGCAAAACAGTCTTTGAGAGCCTCATCGTACCACTCTACTTTTTGTTCTCTTGTTCCATCATTTTCTGCAATTATATCTATTGCATGTGTAGCACTTGCTACAATTTTTTTTGTCTCAAAATCGTAGAGCACAACCTTCATACTTTGGGTACCCATATCTATGCCAGCAACTGTTTTCATCTATCCTCCAATTTACATAATAATACT
>CAYJNB010000090.1:1389-8312 GCA_964371205.1 uncultured Treponemataceae bacterium | reverse complement strand
AAAAAGCCGAATACAACACCCATTCCCAAGAGTGTCAAAGTAAGACTTTGACCTAACATCTCAGTTATTGTCATATATCCTCCAAAGGTTTTATATAAACGTGAATTTACGATATTATAGTAAAACTTGCCATAAAGGGCAAGCCCCACGCTAAAAAACAGAGCCGACCGAATGTTATTAAAGCAGTGTTAAAATTTAAATTTAGTTTTGCCCTTACATTCACCTAAGCTATGCAAAACTAGGTAAGGTGCTCGATTTCTTGTCTTATATCTAGGATGCTCTTAAAAGCACCGACCGAATGTCGACTCTGTAAAATGCTTAATTAAGATTACTCTTGATAAGTAAGGTCAGTAATACTTCCACCGTTCTTAATAATAGTACCATTAGCCCCAGAGTATACACCCGGACCAGTATTTTCCTCTCCGGTATTTGTAGAGTTATTTGAGATTACTCCTGCATCTATAGTAATAGATCCGTATCCAGCGTTTGTATTATCACTATTATTTGAGCTATTATAGACGCCGCCACCTCTATTACTTGCTCTATTATGCGTAATATGTGCTCCATTGATGCGAGCCCGAGCGTTCTTTGTATACAAACCACCGCCATCTTGATTTGCTGTATTGTGGGCTATAAGCACACCACTTCCTAGCACAAATTGCTTAGAAGAATCGTCACCGACAGAAACATCATACGCATTATCATTATCGTTATAAATACCACCACCATTTGTAGTAGCAGTATTATGCGTAATTTCTACATTACCACTTATAGCAAAGTATTTGCTGTTGCTTGCTGTAATACTCCAAATAGCACCGCCTTCATTTCCGCTATTATTTGAATATACACCGCCATTAATAACTAGAATACCTCCATTACTATACACACCGCCACCATTATTGGTGGTGGTATTTTTGGTAACCGTGCAATTGTTTAAAGTAAGAATGTTATTACTATATATACCACCACCTTCAAAGTTGCTAGTATTCCCAGTAACCGTACAGTTATTCATGGTGAGTGTTCCATAGTTATATATACCGGCGCCGTTATTATCTCCTGCATTGTTATTTTTTATTACAACGTTTGTAAGGATTGTTGATGCTGCATTTCCATTATTAATTAGAGACAAACCACCCTTATTACCCCCATCTAACACAAGGGAACTTATTTCTACAGCACCTCCAACAAGCTTAAGCAAATTCTGGGTGTTTTCTCCGCGTAATAGGCGCAAGCCACCGTAATCTCTGGTTGCAGCAGAGTCAATTTGAATCGAGCTACCATTCATCACTACCGTTGCGTTGGGGGCAAGGTTGTTTCGTCCGCCAAGAGCTTCAAAAGCTGCATCGAGGATTTCTACATTGTTACCAGATTCTATACCATTTCCACTGCCCAAAACGTATGTTAACTTATCGTCCGCATAAAACAATACATTTGGGCGTGCAACTATGTTGTTTTTGCCAATTTTAATAGTTGTATTGTTTGATTGTGCACTAAAAATAAGTGTGCGCTCGCCACCGGTAGCATTTCCGTAAATGTGGATAGCAGCATAGGCTTCTAAGTTAATGGGAACAGCCTTAAAGGTGAACACAATATCGCCCGTGCTGTCTGAAGGGGTATTTTTCTCTGTTTGAGAGTCAATTACGCTATTGTTTGCAGCATTGTGCAGGCTCACCACTATATCGAATGAGGTATAACTACCATCATCAAACTCTTCATCAAAGCCATCGTCATCATCGCCTAAAAAGAGGGAGCCGCCTGCAATGTCGTGTAGGTTTATACTCATGGATACGTCGGTACTCTCGCCCACTTGCCACAAGGAATCGCACGAGGCAAAAAGTATTGTAAGTAGCACAAGGGCTACAAGGTATAGTTTTGTTTTCATACTTGCAGTATATTACTATTTGCTAAAATGAGCAAGATTGCCTGTCGCAGAATAAAAAAGAGCCGACCGAATATTATTAAAGCATTGTCAAAATTTAAAGTTAGTTTTGCCCTTACATTCACCTAAGCTATGCAAAACTCGGTAAGGTGCTCAGTTTCTTGTCTTATATCTAGGATACTCTTAAAAGCACCGACTGAAGTCGACTCATCGTAGCACTGAAAATTTCAGTTTTAATTGTTTTGGTTAAAAAATATTATGGTTGATGGTTGGTTATATTGTTTCCACCATTATCTGTAAAGGATCCCTTCACATCATCACCTTCGCCAGCATTATTTTCGGTTATTGTACAACCGGAGAGTGTGAGAATACCTGCGTTATATATGCCACCTCCTCTGGCTGAACTATTTCTACTAACAACACAGTTATTCATAACTATAATACCACTAGCAGTATTATATATACCGCCACCATCTCCGCCAGATTTATTATTTGTAACAATGCAATTATTCATAGTAAGCCTGCCATTGTTGTTAATAGCTCCTCCAAAACCACTACCTGCATGATTATTTTTAAACACAACATTATTCAATGTTACAGTTATATTTGAGTATACTTCCAGTAAAGTATTAGTTTCTTCTTCAGGATCCCCACCATCTAGAACAAGGTTGCTCAAATTTACAGAGCTTGCACTAGAGGCTATTGAAACCAATCTTAAAGTTGTTTCTCCACGCAAAATACGCATACCATCATAATCTCGTGAAATAGCGGTACTAATCGAAATATTTTCTCCACTACCCATCACTACCGTTGCACTAGGAGCGAGATTGTTTTTACCTCCAAAGGCTTCGAAAGCCTTGTCGAGCATTTCGATGGAAGTACTCGTATCTATACCGTCTGAAGAACCTTTTACATACGCTAATACGCTACCATCATAAAAAAGCATATTTGGACGTGCTACAATGTTGTTTTTGCCGATTTTAATCTTTGCTGTTTTTGACTGTGCACTAAAAATGAGCTTTGGGTTTGCCGGTCCTTCAAAACCATAAATTTTTACTGTTGCATAAGCTTCTACATTAACTGGTACCTGCTCGAATGTAAAAAGAATGTCTGCAGTACTGCTCTCAGTACGTAGTTCCTCGCTCTGCGATTCTATAATACTACCGTCTTCATTGTGTAGTGTAACAGTCACACTATATCTATCGCTACTACCATCATTAATTTCTACATCGAAGCCATCGTCGTCATCGCCTAAAAAGAGGGAGCCGCCTGCAATGTCGTGTAGGTTTATACTCATGGATACGTCGGTACTCTCGCCCACTTGCCACAAGGAATCGCACGAGGCAAAAAGTATTGTAAGTAGCACAAGGGCTACAAGGTATAGTTTTGTTTTCATACTTGCAGTATATTACTATTTGCTAAAATGAGCAAGATTGCCTGTCGCAGAATAAAAAAGAGCCGACCGAATATTATTAAAGCATTGTCAAAATTTAAAGTTAGTTTTGCCCTTACATTCACCTAAGCTATGCAAAACTAGGTAAGGTGCTCAGTTTCAATTGCTCTGACTAGAAAATATTATGGGCGATGATGGTCGGCTATATTGTTACCACCATTATCTGTAAAGTCTCCATTCACATCATCACCTTCGCCCGCAAAGTTTCCGGTTATTGTACAACCGGAGAGTGTGAGAGTACCAGCGTTATATATGCCACCTCCTCTGGCTGAACGATTTCCACTAACAATACAGTTATTCATAGTTAAGGTAGCACCGAGAGGATTATACACACCTCCACCATCATGTCCAGCAAAGTTTTCGCTAACCGTACAGTTGTTCATAATGAGTGTTCCAAAGTTAGTTAGTCCGCCTCCATTATTTCCACCTTCGTTGTTTTTGATGGTTACAGAGGTTAGAGAAACTGTACTGCCATTTACAGTCATTAAAGAGCTGTCAAAGTCTACCCCTTGTCCGTCTAAAACAAGATTTGAAATACTAATGTTATTAGTATCAATCGAAAGTATATGATTACCCAAACTAGGAGATGCTTGCAAAACCAAGCCTCCATAGTCACGCGAAATAGGAGTATTCGAACTAGCATTAATGGCACCATTCATCACTACCGTTGCATTTGGGGCAAGGTTGTTTCGCCCACCCAGTGCTTCAAGAGCTTCATCGAGGATTTCTATATTAGTACTGGATGCAATATAGTTCTCACTACCCAAAACGTATGTTAACTTATCTCCAACATAAAACAGTACATTCGGGCGGGCAACTATATTGTTTTTACCAATTTTAATAGCAGTATCGTTTGACTGCGCGCTAAAAATGAGCGTAAGGTCCGAGGAGACTGAACCAACACCATACACTTGAACCTTTGCATACACTTCGAGGCTTACCGGCACCGATTTAAAGGTTACAACTATATCGGCAGAGCTCGTTTCGGAAGGGGATACCTCCTCTGTTTGGGATTCGATAACACTATTATCTTCTGCATTGTACAGAGAAACAGCTACTTTTAATCTATCATACCCAGCTACATCGCTATCAAACTCTACATCAAAGCCATCGTCTTCATCGCCTAAAAAGAGGGAGCCACCTGCAATGTCGCGTAGATTTATGCTCATAGATACGTCGGTACTCTCGCCCACTTGCCATAAAGAATCGCACGAAGCAAAAAGTATTGTAAGTAGCACAAGGACTACAAGGTTTAGTTTAGTTTTCATGGTATCTCCCTAGTCTGCAACCGGAATGTTGCAAATAATTTATAATTTCTCTATTTCTTCTTCTGACAAACCGGTAACTTTTGTAATTTTTGAAATTGGGTCTCCTAGTTGTTTTAGCATTTTTGCCGTTTGAAGATTCCCTTCTTTTATGCCTTCTTTTATACCTTCTTTCCTACCTTCTTCTACAGCACCTTGAAGCATCATTGACTGGCCAACTAAAAAAGTTTGTCTTTTATCGTACTCGCTCATGTAATCTTTATTTGCTCTAAATACTTCGTAATCGTTTACGGCTTTTTTTAGTTGCGTATTTTGTTCTGCTAGCATGGTTTTCTCCTCTTCAAAATTGTCTGAGCTGAAGAACTTATGCCATAGACATAAGTCTTTTTCTTTAAGTGTTTCGATTGATTTTGGAAGTTCCAAAAAATGAAGTTGCAACTTATCGGTTGTAATTTGATTATCTTCTAAACAACAAATCATATGAGTTGTATGTGCACTCTGTGTTTCAGGCTTTATCTTAAAATCTACTATTGCAATACAAATTACAGCCTTAACCTCTGCTTTTTTGTATGTTGATTTTTCATCTGTTATCTGTTTTAGGCTGTCTTTTTCTTCTTGTTTAAGTTCTTCAACAATGGTGGTAAAGTTTTTTGCCCAGTATTGAACAACTCTATCAATAAATTTTTGTCCCCCACTGGTCTGAATCTCGATAATAACCGTTTCGCCTTTTTCGTTTTTTGCCTTTACGTCAACAATTGTTTCGGCACTGAGGTAATTTTCTTTTAAATTAAACGGATTTATTACCTCTACTGAATCAAATGGCTCAAACCCACTGTCCTTCATTACAGCGTTTATAAAATTGAGAAGTACAGGCTCGTTATTCGCTTTTCCAAAGAGATAGCGTGCAAAATAGTCGTTTACCCGAGAAATTTCTTTCATACTCACAGTATACTACTATTTAGTAAAATGAGCAAGATTACATGCTCTGTAAATACCTACTGTATATTCCGAGCTACACGAAAACCATTGCGAGTGTTTTCACCTATATGAACAAAGGTAGCAACTCGTGCAAGTACACCTAACGAAGAAACAAAGGAGTTAAAAGAGCCACCTCGGCATACTTTTTGGGAAAATGTGCCAGGATAAACCCAATCATAAACAAGTTCTTTGACATTACCACTCATATCATACAGGCCAATCCCATTTGGATTACCACTACCTTTCACTTGGCTTTCACTCCCCGCAGTTCCAACCACAAAAACGTTTTCGTGGCGTTCTCCGATATCATACCCATCGTGCTCATACCATGCGTAATTTTGAAGTTCTTCGCCACTTTTATCGTCAATACCATCCGGTTCACCATCTACCGTTATTGGAGCTGCGTACACAGCACGAGGTTTTACAGTTCCATCCTCGTTGTAGCCACCATGTCCGGCTGCATACTCCCACTCAACTTCTGTAGGCAAGCGATACCCATTAGCAGCTAAGTTTGCAATTATATAAGGTCCTGAATCACCAAAGGTTATTAAAACTTCGGTATCTACAGTATGGTTGTATTCACCATCATTTTTATCTGTATCAATATAGTACACAGGCTCAAAATCCTCTTTCTTACTCAGGGTATTGCAAAATTCAACGGCATTATTCCAACTAAGTTCATACATGGGAAGATCATCGCCTTCACCAAAATCAAGACTATGAGAAGATAATTTTTCACTTCCCATAACTGCCTTCCATTCTTTTTGAGTAACCTCATACTTTCCGAGTAAAAAGTTTTGTACATCTGTTGGGGTCTTATTTTGATAGTCAAAATTTCCACCTTTTACAGTAACCATTTCAATTAACGGTTGCCCAGATCCTCCACCATCTGTTGCCTGTGGGCAAGCTGCGAGCATTAAAACGAGTGCTAATATAGTGATTATTTTTAAAAGTATTTTCATGTCTCTCCTCTATTTCTACTTTGACAGTTTGTAAACTTATCTTTGCATACCGATAAAAATTGAGTTGAGTTCTTTAATATGTCTACAAAACAAGTTGTTTTTATATTGGCGCTACTGTATCAAAATTTACAGAGTTTTTCAAGGTTAGTACAGCTTTTCTAAAAAAACTATTATTCTAAAACATTTTGGTATACTGTCTTTTAGCTCGGATAAAGCTCTTTGTGTGCTTCGTGGTTTCTTTTAGACTACCATTTTAACCACAGCTTGCTACCAACTTCCAGCCACAGATTAGAACATTTACAAGCGAACTGCTTGAATTATTTTAACCACTAAGTACACAAAGCGAAATATCTGTATCTTACAAATAAAAAAGAGCCGACAAAGGT
>CAYJNB010000090.1:0-1379 GCA_964371205.1 uncultured Treponemataceae bacterium | reverse complement strand
CGACTCTCTATTGAAAGAACTATATTTTATGGATTGGTATTACCAATAGTGTTACCACCATTGTCAGTAAATATTCCAAACACATCCCTCCCATTTCCGCTAGCAGTATTTCCAGTTATTGTACTATTAGATATCTCGAAAGTAGCTGCATCGTAGGCATGAACACCGCCGCCAAATTCAGCAGTATTTCCAGTTATTGAACAGTTATTTATGTAAAGACTTCTTGAAGCCTCGTTATAAATACCACCGCCTTCATCACTAGTACTATTTCCACTAACGGTACAATTATTCATTGTGAGTGTTCCATAGTTTGATACACCAGCTCCAGCTCCAGCTCCTGTATTATTCTTTAGAGTAACATTTGTAAGAGTTACAGTAGAAGCAGATTCTATTTTTAGCAAAGAAAATTGACTACCATTTTCGAAACCGGTTGCATCCAACACAATGTTACTTATATTTACAGTATCTGCACTTGATCCAAGAATAAGTAAATTTAGTGTACTATTTCCGCGCAAAAGGCGTAGACCACCGTAATCTCTTGTTACTGCAGAGTCAATTTGAATCAAGCCATCATTCATCACTACCGTTGCGTTGGGGGCAAGGTTGTTTCGTCCGCCAAGCGCTTCTAGAGCTGCATCAAGGATTTCTTCATTATTACCGGACTCAATTTCGTTCCCACCACCCAAAACGTATGTTAACTTATCTCCCGCGTAAAACAATAAATTTGGGCGAGCTACTATGTTATTTTTTCCAATTTTAATAGCAGTATCATTTGATTGTGCGCTAAAAATGAGTTGTGGATCTCCCACTGAAAATGGAAGGCCATACACTTCAACCTTAGCATACACTTCGAGGTTCACCGGCACCGATTTAAAGGTTACGAGTATATCATCCGAGCTAGTTTCTGTAGGAGAAACCTTCTCTACTTGGGATTCTACTACACTATTATTCGCTACATTATGCAAAGACACAACTACATTTAATTCATCATAGATACTATTGAATTCTACATCAAAACCATCATCGTCATCGCCTAAAAAGAGGGAGCCGCCTGCAATGTCGCGTAGATTTATGCTCATAGATACGTCGGTGCTTTCGCCCACTTGCCATAATGAATCGCACGAAGCAAAGATGAATGTTAGTAGTACAAGGGCTACAAGGTATCGTTTAGTTTTCATGGTATCTCCTGCTATGTTTACTTTTTTAATTAAAATAAATGGTTGTTTTCTATTATAAGTAATGCAAACCAGAAAAGCAAGTCTTTGGTATGTAAAAAAAGTATATTGACTATTTCTACTACTTGACCGCCGAGAGTGTTCTACCGTAAAATACTATACTATGAAAGCAAATACCTTCAAAAATGGAATCCATCCACCGGA
>CAYJNB010000089.1:0-8335 GCA_964371205.1 uncultured Treponemataceae bacterium | reverse complement strand
TTATTATTTTGTAACAATGTTCCGCTGTTTAGGTTTAGGGTGCCACCTGTTACAGTTATAAGAGGGGCTTCGGCTTCTACAGCAGTTTTATTTCCATCGATAGTTATATTAGATAAAGAGAGTGTTCCGCTCGAAAGACTGAATAAAGCTCCTTTAAATGTTGAGTCTCGCTTTATTTGAATATTTTCGAGACTAGTACTTCCATCATATGAGCCGCCTGTTGTAATAGTGTCTGTAACTATTATTTCGCCACCATTTAAGCCAAGCATACTTATTGCTTTACTAAGCGTTTTTACAGGTTTATCTGCAGAGCCATCAAAAGAATCAAAACCGTCTGTTTGGTCTAGATACACCTCTGTAACAACGCGATCGTTTGTGGATTGGGTTACAGTTAACCCCTTATTGTCGTGAACCACAATGGTGTATTCTTGTGTTACATTTTCTTCTACTAAATCAGTCGTTGTATAATATACTTTTGTATTATTCGTGCTAACTGCCGCTCCCAATAGGGTGTAAAGTGTAGCAGGTGGATCGTCTATATCTGAGCCATTCAAAGTAAGGCGTTCGGTGGCAGTCCCAGTAAAAGAAGAGGAATTATCTACCTCGAAGGTTTTTCCACCCATAGTAATTGCAGTAATATCTTGATGAATACTCGCTTTTGGCAGTGTAAAACTTATTACATAGTAGGCTGGATTAGTAAGAGATGTTTTTAGTATTTCGAGGGCGGCTAATTCACTTGGAGGAGTGTTTGCGATAAGTGTAAAGCTAAAGGTTTCGAATAAACGCCCGGTTTCAGAATCTTCAAGCGTAATAGTGGCGGAGATTTGACCATAAGCGGGGTTGGAATCAAGTTCGGACAAAAATTTAGCGGTAAGAGTAAGTATTATTGATGAGCGATCGTTAGTATCTTGCTCAAGAGTGTAGTAACTGCCATCGTCTGGGATGGGAGTACTACCGAGGGGGTCGTTAGTCCAGACAAGACTTAGATCCAGGATGTATTGTTGTGGATTTCGTAAAACAAACCGTACTTGGCGGTCTGCATTAGCAGTTAGTTGCGATATACCTGTGGGAGAGGGGTAACTGCCATCTAATACATAGTGGTCAATAGCCGCTGTATTTGTGTAATAGTCTAAATAATCTATTAAATCAGCTTCCCATAAATCACACGTAGTAAATAATGCAGTTAATAAAATAACTGCTAATAGTGTTTTCCTCATACCTTTCCTCTAATTCTAACTATATAGCAATTTTTGAATTTTTGCAATATTTTTAAACGTTTTTTCATAATTATACTAAGAATTCTTTTATTGCCAAAATAGTAAATATTTTTTATATTAAGACATACATATGAAAAAATTAATTTGTTTTATTGTCTGTAGTTTTATTGCAGTAGATAGCTTTGCTACGGAACATGTTTTCGATACAAGTGTTTTTAAGCCTGAATCGTACATAACAGAAGCATCTCTTCTTGGCACAAGAATGAACGATGAGCAGTTTATGCGCTTTGCGTTTTTGTATTCAGAAATTCCGCAAGAATTAGTGCCAGTATACATGCAAAAGTACAACACCTTAGTTGCAACACTTTTTGCCAAGCTTGCTAACACCCCCCTTTCTGATTACGAGAAGGGCGAATATATCTTACATTTTTTACATAAAAATCTATTCAAATCGTACCGTGAATTTGTAACCGACCTCGATTCTCTTTTTGACAAAGGTTTATACAATTGTGTTTCTTCCAGTATTGTGTACTACGCACTTGCCATGCGTTTTGAGTTACCGGTTAGTGGTATTAAAACAAGCGATCATGCATTTTGCGCCCTAGACTTTGGGGGCAAAATTACCGACGTTGAAACAACTTCTTTGTATGGCTTTAATCCCGGAGAAAAGAAAGAATTTGCAAATTCGTTTGGGCAAACAGGATTTGTGTACACACCACCAGCAAACTATCAGGATAGAAGAAGTATTGGAAAGCTAGATCTACTTTCTCTTATTTTACAAAACAGAATTGTAGAGCTGTACAAGATACAAAACTACGAAAAAATTGTACGTTTAGCAATAAACATCCATTTTCTTTTACAAACAAAAGATTCATATACTAATCTAATAAGCGAGATTGGGAACTACTCCTCTTATATGTCGAACAAGAAGCGCTTTAAAGAAGCTCTCAACTTTCTTTATATAGCAGTACAGCAATATGGAGAAGACGCAAAATTAAGCGAATATGCAGGGGTGCTTTTTAATAATGGCTTGGCCGCTATTTTGGCTTCGTCAAATATTGAGCATATAAAAGAAAAACTACCCGAGGCGGAAGCTTTTTTTGCGGACTATAGAAAAACCAATATAATTCCCTTCCCTATTATTGCAGATACCCAATCTGTTTTGGACGAGGCACGTATCCGTGTCTTTATAGAAGAGCGCGAACTGAGTGTTGCAGTTTCTGAAATTAAAAAATTTTATGCAGAAAGTCGTATAGAAAAAAAACGCTACAATGATTTATTGATGTATGTATATTCAAGAGATATTAATACATTAATGCGGCAAAAAAACTGGGAGCTATCCCTACGCCTTGCACAAAAAACAATGAGTGATACTATAAACGATTCGCGAGCTACAAAACAGCTTGAAACAGTAGAATATAACATAGGGGCGCAATATCATAATACCTTTGCAGCCTTATATAATGCAAAAAAATACAGCGAGGCTCAAAAAGTAATTGAGGAGGGCTTACAACTTGTGCCAAATAATACACACTTACTAAACGATAAAAAGAGAATTGAGGCACTACAAAGAAATTAAGACAGGTGATGTTTTGCGTTTATCATATCGTCAACCACGTAGGTTTCTTCGATTTGTTGCGCTTTTATATGCTCCATCTTTCTACGATCTTTTAAATGCTCGAGAGCCTTTACGTCTTTCATTTTATCGATATACACAGCTCTTTTTTGCTCTACGACTAAATCTGCCTGAGCTGCTTCTTGTAAAAGATTTTCGGTGCTATGGTCTAAAAATTGAATGTATTGCTCGATAGCAACCATTTGCTCCAAGGAGGCGCCCGAGCGATTTGCATTTGCAGAAAGGCGGCTTTGCGCATTTGCTTTAAGCTGTACTTGAATTCTCTCGCTCTCTGAGATAGCGCGTGCAAGCTCCGCCTCTGCTTCTTTTTTATAAAACTCGCGCAAAGACAAAACCGAATCTAAATTAAAAGAAAAGCGCTTCATGCCTTAGCCTTATAGATTATATTCATCAGTGGGAATTTCCATACTCGATAGTGCTCCCAGAGCTTTCATTGTATTATCGATTGAGGCTGTTTCGGACTCTTCTTGCTGTAAAAAGGCATCAATACTAGGGTGTAAATCTATAGACTCATCAATAGCAGGATTTGTACCTTTTTGATAAGCACCAACATTAATAATATCTTCTGATTCTGAGTATACTGCCATTAATCGACGCACATATGAGCATGCTTTTTTTGTAACAGCACCTGATATGCGATTAGCAAGACGACTAACACTTGCAAGTACATCAATGGCTGGAAAATGCCCTGCCTGTGCCATCTTGCGATTAAGAATAATGTGTCCATCCAAAATTCCACGTACAGCATCCGAAATAGGCTCGTCCATATCATCACCATCAACAAGCACTGTATAAAACCCAGTAATAGAACCCTTTTCTGCCGTACCACTGCGCTCAAGCAACAATGGAAGCTTTTCGAAGACGCTCGGAGTGTAACCACGCGTTGCCGGTGGCTCACCTATAGCAAGTCCAATTTCGCGCTGAGCCTTTGCAAAGCGAGTAACTGAGTCGAACATGAGCATAACGTTATTACCTTGATCGCGAAAATACTCTGCAACTGCGGTAGCAACATATGCACCTCGAATACGTGCTAGTGGTGTTTGATCGGAGGTTGCACAAATTACAACCGATTTTTTTAAACCTTCTGGCCCTAAATCGCGCTCAATAAAGTCGTTTACTTCGCGACCGCGCTCACCAATAAGGGCAATTACATTTATATCTGCATTTGTATTACGTGCTATCATCCCTAAAAGGGTAGATTTTCCAACTCCAGAACCTGCAAAAATACCGAGGCGTTGCCCACGCCCAACAGCAAGCAAGGAATCAATAGCGCGCACACCAGTAACGATTCTGCGTGTAATAGATTTTCTTGTAAGAGGATCAGGAGCATTTGCAAGTGCTGGATAATAAGCTTCTGGAATAATCTCGCCTTTGTTGTCGCACTGCAGTCCCATTCCGTCTAAAACGCGACCAAGTAGGTTTTGCCCTACACCAACTTTAAGTACTGAACCTGAGCCTACAACCTTGCAACCAACTTCTATTCCTTCAATACTTCCATACGGCATTAACTGAACAATATTGTCGTGTAAACCAACAACTTCGGCTGGAACAGAATTTTCTTCGCTAATTTTTATTTGACAAATCTCTCCAATAACCGACTGAGGACCTTGACTCTCTATGAGCATACCTTGAACTTTTGTAACGTATCCAACATAGAGAATTGTCTGAGCTGTTTCTACTTCTGCAATATATTTATCAAAAACAGTTATCATAATTTAGGTATCTTTTTGTAAGGATGCTGTCTTGAGTGATGAACGAATAGGAGAAATCTCCAAGATTTTTTGTTCAAGTTCTGCAAGTTGACTCGAAATACGTGCATCTATAGAACCAAAGTCAGTTTCTACAATACAGCCGCCGCGATCAACTGTTGTATCTTCAACAACAGAAATATTTTTTATACTTTCTACAGAATTAATAAAATCTCTTGTATGTTCTGCAGTAAGAGCCATGTCTGCAGAGTTAACATGAATAACAACATCGCCTCGCCCTTTAACCTTACGTAGTGCTTGCAAGACATTTTGCATAACAACGCTTCTTTGGTTTTCCGAAAGAACCTTAATTACTTTGCGAGCCATCAGTAGCACAAGATCTACAATCTGCTGTTCTGTTTCGAGTAAGATTTCTTGACGTCTTTCCATTGTTTTTTCAATAATATTATGAAGACGTTGAACTAGGCGCTCAGATTCTGCTTTTCCGTTTCTAAAGCCCTCTTCGCTCCCTTTCTCGTAACCCTCTCCATGTGCATCTCTGAGTGTTTGGTCTCTTTTTATTTCTGCTTCGGTAACAATTTCGTTTGCTCTGCGTTCGGCTTCTTTTACCACATTTTCTGCTTCAGTTGTAGCAGCTTGTTTAATAATATGTGCCTCATCTGTTTTTGAACGAATAATATCAAAGGCAGCAGCATCTGCATCAGCTCGAATTTTTTCGGCCTCCAAGAGCGCTTCATCAAGCATTTTTTGCTTTTCTGCTTCCCAGTTTGCTTTAAATACCTCTGCTTCGCGCCTTAGATCATCTGCGGTTGGGCCTGTGTAGTCAGTAAAGTCCTCTACAATTTCTTCTGGTAATTCTTCTTCAAATTCGTGAGAAAGTTTTAATACTACCTTATCGCCCTTAGATGTAATTTCGTGAGGACGAAAAACTGCCTTTGCCATTATTCACTCCGTATAGTTTGATTAACGTAAGCTAATCGAAAATTAAGTAACAAGTTCGTCTTCGCCTGAACGTGCAATAACAATTTCACCTGAATCTTCAAGCCGTCTGATTGTAGATACAATTTTTTGTTGTGCTTCTTCTACGTCTTTTAAGCGTACAGGTCCCATAAATTCCATATCTTCTTTGAGCATATTTGCCGCACGTTTAGACATGTTACGGAAAATTTTATCTTGTACTTCGGTATCAACAGCTTTAAGCGCTTTTGCAAGCTCTTGAGTATCGACTTCGCGCATAACTTTTTGAATTGCACGGTCGTCGAGCATAACAATATCTTCGAAAACGAACATGCGCTTTTTAATTTCTTCTGCCAAGTCTGGATCTTCTTCTTCTAGAGATTCAATAATTGCTTTCTCCGATGAGCGGTCAACAAGGTTAAGAATTTCTACGATACTTTCAACACCACCAGATGCGGTATAGTCTTCGCTCGAAAGACTCGATAATTTCTTTTCTAGAACGCGTTCTACCTCACGTAAAACGTCTGGAGATGTACGGTCCATGGTTGCAATACGACGTGCAACATCACTTTGTATTTCTTCAGGCAAATTCTGCAAAATTATAGATGCCTTGTTTGGTTCTAAGTATGCCAAAATAAGCGCAATAGTTTGTGGGTGCTCTTGTTGAATAAAGTTCAAAAGGTGAGCGGGGTCTGTACGTCGAATAAAGTCGAACGGGCGTACTTGCAAAGAACTTGTAAGACGGTTAATAATATCAATAGCTTTTTGGCTACCGAGCGACTTTTCGAGCAATTCACGCGCATAGTCAATACCACCAGTGGTAATAAAGTTTTGCGCTGTCATTAACTCTTGGAATTCTTCAAGAATTAACTCTTTAAAATCGGATTCTACCGTTTCTAGTCGAGCAATTTCGAACGTTAAGGTTTCTATTTCGTCTTCGCGTAAGTGCTTAAAAATTTCTGAGGATATTTCTGAACCGAGCGAAACCAAAAAGACAGCTGCTTTTTGTCGACCGGTAAGATTTTTATAGTCTTTGCTTTTTTTAGGTCCACCACCGGAGCCTGTTTTTTCTTTAGCTGGTGCCATATACTAATCCTCCATCAACCATGTGCGTATAAGTAAGGCAACATCTTCTGGATGTTCTTTTGCCATGTTAATAGCATTTTCTTGTAATTCAAGTCTGCGACGTTCTTCTACAGAGAGTGTAACCTCTGCACCAGCTTGTTCCGCTTCCCAAAGTGTACGTTCGCGCTCAAGTTGATTCTTGCGTAAAATTTCTTCTTCGCGTAAACGACGGCGACGTTCCATTTCGCGTACCACAAGGCGGTAAATAATAAAAATAACTAATACTACGAGTATCGATACAAGACCTAGAATAATTGCCATTCTGGATCGTTGAGCTTGTAAGAAAGCTTCGTCTTCTGCTCTAAACTGCAAGGTTCTATCGAACATAATGTTTTGCACAGAAACTGAGTCTTGGCGGGCTGCATTAAAACCAATAGCATCTTGAATAAGTGCTTGCGCCCGAACTAAATCATCTTGTGCTACAGGAGTATATTCGCGCTCTAGTGTATCGTTTGGTAATACAATAGGATTACCCTCTTCGTCAAATTTTTTCTCCCATGTACCGTCTATATTTACAGATACTGTTACACGGTCAATTGAAGGACTTTTTTCTTCTCGAATTTGGCGCACATTTATTGCTTCATTTTGTATTCTGCTCGACTCACTCCATGTTCCATACAGATTAGACATTTCCGAATAAACTGGAGGATTTTGGCCTTCGATACCTGCAGGTCCTTGAGGATTTACTCCTGTACCTGTCCAATTGCGTTCAACTGATTGAGTAGCAATCGGTGTAGACATCTGAATTTCTGAATCATCATATGGAGTAAGAGGGTTATCGGGGCGCACAACGATGGGGGTATGCTCTGTTGCGTCAATTTCTTGTTTGGACATATCCATATCAATTTTAATATTTAAATCGCGAACACGATCTGGAGTAAATATATCTTGTAATGATTTTAAAACTTTTGCACGATATTCGGTTTCGAGGCGAGAAATTAATTTTTGTTCTTTTTCGATTATAGCTATGCGTTCAACATCTTGCATGCCTTCAAAATCGTTTATTACAACCCCGCTTGAATCGGTAATTGTAATATTATCTGCAGTTAAACCTTCAACTGCATACATTACTAATTTTTGAATACCTTCTATTTTCTTTTTATCAGTAAGAATATCGCTGCCAGGTTTTTGATATACAATAACACTAGCCGTTACTTCATTCTGATCTGATGAAAAAAGTTCTTCTGCAGGAAAGGTTAAAACAACATTAGCGCTGTCTACATCATCTAGAGCTTCGATATGATCTACAACTGTCTGTGTAAGAGCCCGCCTAAAATTTACATCGCGTTCAGCATCAGTAATAGTCCAGCGCTCTACATCAAATATAGCCCAAGGATCTACTGAATTTGGAACTAAATCTTCGCGCACAAGGATTGCTCTCATGCGGCGTGCTGTTATAGCATCTTCTACCGAAATTATACCTTCTGCATTAACAGATGCTTTTATATTTTCCTCGCCAAGACGATACATAATTTCGTCACGTGCTACCGCATCTGTAATGGGAACGTCAAAAAGCGGCACTGTTGTTGGTGCTGAAGAAACACTCGTTATAACAACTAGAACCACTACTACGACAAGAATAATGCCGCTGAGAATTAATTTTTGAACTATAGTCCATTTAGACCATAAGTCTTTAATTTGAGTTAATAGCTTTTGTAGCCATTCGTTCATGATACCCCTCCCGTGAACGA
>CAYJNB010000088.1:2749-8342 GCA_964371205.1 uncultured Treponemataceae bacterium | reverse complement strand
AAAAAATTATTATTGCAACCGATGCCGATAATGATGGATTCCATATTAGAAATCTTTTGCTCACCTTTTTCCTCGGTTTTTTTGAGGAATTGGTTACAAACGGGCATGTATACATTTTAGAAACTCCTCTTTTTAGAGTGCGAAACAAAAAAACAACACACTATTGTTACAATGAAAAAGAACGCGACGAAGCACTTGCAGATCTTGGCTCAACTGCCGAAGTAACACGCTTTAAGGGACTGGGAGAAATTAGCCCAAAAGAGTTTGGACAATTTATCGGAGACGACATACGCCTTATTCCAGTGGAAGTAAAATCACTTAAGAGTATTCCAAAGCTCTTAGAGTTTTATATGGGAAAAAATACGCCTGAGCGCCGCGACTTTATTGTAAATAACTTGATAGAAGACGTTGGAGCGTAAAGTAACTCATGTATGCGAGTAAAATTCTCTCTAGAGAAGTTTTTATCTCAGAAGCCACTAAACGAAACTGGAACAAATTACAAATAGATACTTCTCTAAAACTCATAAGTAGAGCAAATAAAAAACATTCTCAAAAAAAAATTATTCCATTAGAGTATTTTTCAAATAAAGAGAACTATGCTTTTATTGAAGAACTTTTTTATACTATAGAAGAACATGATTGGAAAATTATTGACATACTATATACAATTGCAACTACATTGCTCAAAGAAAAGGGACTTTTAGAAAAGCCACATGTTCAAAGCGTGCTTACTTCTGTTGACTGTGCAATTATTCCAGAGCTTTCCGAAAAGTCTGTTCCAACGGATGAAAAGGATCTACTTGGTTTGGTGTATCAAATATCACTGTCAGAAGGACAAAAAAATATTGCAGGCTCGTATTACACCCATACCCATATTGCTTCTTTTATAACAAAAAATCTTGATTTTTCTCATAACGAATGTTTTCTAGATCCTTGTTGTGGTAGTGGCTCTTTTTTATTAACCTTGCAAAACATTCATCCTAACCAAATTTTTGGCTATGACATAGACACTGTGGCAGTACTGATAGCTAAAATAAATCTACTGCTCAAGTTTAGCGATTATGAGTTTAAGCCACAAATATTTTGTGCAAATTATTTAGACAGCGATAGTTTTTTTAAAAAAAATCCTGAATTAAAAGAAAAAAGATTTGATTACATTATGACAAATCCTCCGTGGGGAACAAACCCCTCGAAAGGGTTTGAGTCAAGGCACATTGTGTCAAATGAGCGTTTTTCGCAATTTTTTGTTACTTCTTTTAATCAATTAAAGGAAAATGGCATAATACATTTTCTTTTACCTGAATCTGTCTTAAATGTTAAAACACATAAAGATATTAGATTATTTATGCTTAATTACACCTGTTTAACAAAAATTATTAAGTACGATGATATGTTTACCGGTGTTACTACAAAAGTAGTTAGTATTGCATGTAGAAAATCTCTACCGCAACAAGAAGTTGAAGAAATATATAAAGGAAAATCTCAAAAAATTCCGTTAGCAGTATTTTCAAAATCAGAAAATAATGTATTTCTTTTTTTAGACAATAACGATTTAGAAATTTTAGATAAGGTCTACTCTTTTAAGAACTACTCTCTTAGGAATAGCACTTGGGCTTTAGGCCTTGTAACCGGAAACAATAAAGAGCAGTTAAAAAATCAAAAAGAAATAGGTTACGAAGAAATTTTTACAGGCAAGGAGATAACTCCTTTTATATTAAAACCTGCAAAGAATTATATTCACTATGACAGAGCACAGTTTCAACAAGTTGCTAAAGAAGAATATTATCGAGCAAAAGAAAAACTAGTGTATAAGTTTATTTCAAATAAGCTCGTTTTTGCTTATGATAATGCTCAAAAATTATTTCTAAATAGCGCAAATATTCTTATTCCAAATATTCCGCATATGAGTATAAAAACAGTTTTGGCCTTTCTTAACTCAGAATTGTATCAATTTTTATATTTAAAAATGTTTGGTCAAATTAAAATATTAAAAGGCAACTTGGAAGAATTGCCATTTCCAAAAATTAGCAAAGAAAAAAATGCTTGCATTGAAATTCTTGTAGATGAAATATTGCAAGGAAAGATAGAAAGTGCCTCTAAGCTAGAAGATGAAGTTTATGCTGTTTTTCAGTTATCTGAAGCGCAAATTGAACATGTAAAAGGGTGTTTTTAATGGAACAGTTGTATGATGAATTAAAAAAGTATATAATTATAAAAGATAAATTACCTATTATGGGAGGGAAATGAATTATTATTAGCTAAAGATTTTGTGTAATCTGCGGATTAACTTGATTGTAAAAAATAGTAATTCAGAATTAAAAAAAATGGCATACGTAAATAATTTATTTGATAAAAACTTTTTAGAATACGCAAGCTACGTTATTCGTGACCGGGCTATTCCAGATTTGCAGGATGGTTTAAAACCGGTACAGCGACGTATTATGCATACTATGTTCGAAATGGACGATGGTAAATACCACAAGGTAGCAAACATTGTAGGGCAGTGTATGAAGTACCACCCACACGGGGATGCCTCTATTTATTCAGCGCTTGTTGTGCTTGCAAACAAAGAACTTTTTATAGACAAGCAAGGGAACTTTGGTAACCTCTTTACTGGTGATGGGCCATCGGCTGCACGTTACATTGAAGCACGCATTAATAGTCTGGCAAAAGACGTACTGTACAATCCGCATATTAGCGAATATTTGCCGTCTTACGACGGACGTGGTAAAGAACCTGTACTATTTCGCTCAAAACTACCCTTGCCGATAATTCTCGGAGCAGAAGGTATTGCAGTTGGTATGTCTACACGCATTTTACCACACAATGTTCGCGAAGTAATCGAAGCCGAAAAAGCCTGCCTAGCCGGAAAACCATTTACCTTGTATCCTGATTTTCAGACAGGCGGTTTGATTGACGTAACTGATTATCAAGAAGGGGTAGGTAAGATTACAACTAGGGCAAAAATAGATACTTCTGACCCAAAGCGTATTGTAATTACCGAACTCCCTGCTGGAAGCACTACCGAAAATCTTATGCAGTCAATAGAAGCTGCATCTAAGAATGGCAAGGTTAAAATTGCCTCTATAAACGACTTTACAACCGACAAGGTAGAAATAGAAATTAAACTGCAACGCGGGGTATACGCGCAAGAAGTAGTGGATGCCTTATATGCATTTACCGACTGTGAGCAATCAATTTCGTGTAATTTATTATTGATTAATAACAACATGCCGCAAGTTATGACGGTAACCGAAGTTATAAAACACCACGCAAAGCAACTTGTTGCCATTTTAAAAGATGAACTAGAACTAGAGAGAGCAAACCTTACCGATAAATTGCACATGCGTACCTTAGAACGAATCTTTATTGAAGAGCGTATTTATAAATCCATCGAAAAGATGAAAACCGCAGAAACAGTTACTAAGGCAGTTATTAAAGGGTTTGAACCATTTAAAGCTGAGTTGATTCGAGCCGTAACAGAAGAAGATGTTGAGCGCCTCTTAAAAATTCCAATTCGTCGCATTTCTCTGTACGACATAAACAAAAACCGCCAAGAAGTGCAAGAAATAAATAATCGCCTAAAAGAAATTGCAAAACTGTTAAAAAATCTTGTTGCCTATGCTGTTTCATACTTGGACGGAATTCTAGGCCGGCTCGATGTGGAAGAAACTAAGCGCAAAACAGAAGTAACCACTTTTGGCAAAATCGATGTGCGCGGAGCAGTAAAGCGAGATATCGCACTTCGGTATGACGACAGTACCGGTTACTTAGGAACAGGTGTTTCCACTGGACGCGAATTAATAAAAGTTAGTTCATACGACAGAATTCTTATATTACGCAAAAGTGGTTTGTACAACATCACTGATATTCCACAAAAAGTCTTTACCGATACAGGTTTATGGCATTGTGGGCTTGCAGAAAAAGACGAAATGTCAAAAATATTGTTTACTATTATTTACAAGGATCCAGAAACTGGTGCTACTTATATAAAGAGGTGTCGGATAGAACAATTTATTCTCAATAAAGATTACTTTATTATGCCAGAGGGTATGGAAGTACTACACATCGATAAGCGTGCTAAGTTTGATTTTACCTTGCATTATGTAAAGAAACCTCGTATGAAGACGCTGCAAGAAAAATTTAAAGCAAGTGATTACGAAGAAAAGGGGCTCAAAGCTCAAGGGGTGAGACTTTCTGTTCGCGAGCTAGAAAAAATAGAGGTATCAAGTGGCAAATAACAAAGCTCTTTTTGTAGAATGTAATAAGTCTCTTGCAGAAAATAAATTAAAACTTGCTTTTGCAGCAGGTGTAATGCTTGTTTCAGTTATGATTACATTTATTGTATTTGGTTTTTCTGCTATCATCCTTTCTACAGAAAGCGCCATAAGTTTATTATCCATTGCAATGGCAGCAATTTTACTTGCTGGTATGTATACAACTCTGTGTATTCTTTTTTATGGTTTTTTTGTTTTAGTAACTCGATTATATAAAAAAGAGTTTGTAACTGTTGGTTTTATATTTTACGGGTTTAAGGATTTTAAAAGATTAGTAAAACTTGGTCTTCTTTTTGCCTTACTTATGCTTATTGTATCGATGTTTTTTGCAAGCCCAATTATATATTTTCAGCTATCTAACCCAGATTATTTTACTGCTATTAGCGAAAAATATGGCTACATTTTTCTTTCGATATTATCTCTTGGAATTTCACTTACCGTTATTGTATTTGTATTACCCTATACATTTGCCTTCTTTACTCTCAGCGAAACACAGCCTACTCATACTGATAATGCTCTATTACCTTACTTAAAAAAAAGTAAGCAAGATATGCATGGAAAAAAACTATTTTTACTTTTTACTTGTGTTTCGTATGCAAAAAAAGAATTGTTTGTGCTATTAACAACTTTTTGTATTCCTCTTGTAATGGGCTTATTTTTACAAGAAAGTACTCCGTTAACTGCATTTATTGCATCCTTAGCAAATTACTTGTACTATATTTATATCTACCTTATCCTTGTAAAGTCAATCACGGTAACTTCGGCTCTTTACTACGGGGCACAGCGAATGAGTATAGAGGATACTTCGCGTTAGTGTAATTTGTAAGGGTAGATGGATTTCTAGAAGCGTTCTCGTAAATAAAACTGTCTTTTTCGACTTTCAAAATCATGGTCAATATAGTCTTCTGCACAGTCGTCAATTAAGAATGCTTCTTCTATATCTTCGCTTATTACACGCTTCGAGTAATCAGTTAAATCTGGTTGGTACTTTGCTCTAACTGCTTCAATTTGTCGTTGTAAAAAAATTCGCACATATTCTTGAATTGTTGATTTAGCCTGATAAGGGAGCCCTTTTGTAAATAAGAATACCAGTTGAGATGTGTTCTCTCCTGGGAGTATTTTTAAGATAACAGCATTGCACTTTACTCTTTTAGTAAGTAAATTAAGCGTAATGTCTCGAATTAATGCATTTTGAGGAAAAGCAGCAAGGTGGGCATTATTTATAGCACAGGCCATTCCAACGGAACTAATATTACAAATTGATAGATTAAAAGGAGTATCTTTTACTAATGTACTTGCAACAGCCATTTTATCTG
>CAYJNB010000088.1:0-2669 GCA_964371205.1 uncultured Treponemataceae bacterium | reverse complement strand
AGTTAAGAATACCGGTAAATATTTCTATTAATTCTTCTTTTTGTGTGTGTATTGGAATGAATCCTGCTGGAAGAACTGCATTGAGCAAAAAATGCTCTCTATCGACTTTTTTTGGATATGTAGCCATCACTCCTAAAAATACGCTCGACAATACTGGATCAGTATTAAAAGACGCAACGAAATTAAACCATTGATCTGTATTCAAATCATTGTCTATACAAATAAAACAAATAGCATCTGGCGATTCTCGTAGTACATCTTTTGCATATCTATAATTATCTATTTTATACACTTCAAATTCCTGATCTGTTAGAGCAGGAATTATATTATTGATAAAATCAGATGGTGGATTAATAAAAAAGACTTTTTTGCCAAAGCCGGTATTTTCTTGAAAGCCCATTCTTTCTCTCCTAAATAAACATATTAAATTCTCATTTATTCCCGAGAATAGATTACATGTTTTGAGTAGAAATACATATTACCATATAGATAGTATGCATTTCAATACTCTTACTCTTTATAGATTAAAACTTCTGAAGGCATAATATCGTATACCTTTTGCTCTGATAAAGCAGTTCTAAAAGCTTCTTCATCCATTGGCTTTTCAAAGTAATATCCTTGTGCATAATCACACTTTATACTCTTGAGCCAAAGAGCTTGTTCTGCTGTTTCAACCCCTTCTGCAACTATCTTCATATCAAGGTGTTTTCCCATTGTTATAACATCTTCAACTACGATAGAGCTTTTTATATCATCATCTTTTAAATCAAAAAATGATTTATCTAATTTTAGTATGTCTGCATCTATTGCTGATATTCTGTGTAGCGAAGAAACACCGACTCCAAAATCATCTATAGAAATAGTAAATCCAAGACTCTTTAACTCTCTTATATGGGCCATAAAAGCAACTTTATTTTCTTCAATTGCACTTTCTGTAATTTCAAACTCAATTTCGCTCGGACTTACAGAAAATCTATGTAAAATACTTGTTACTTTGTCAATAAGATTTTCGTTTGTAGCTGTAAGAGAAGAAAGATTTACAGAAATACGTGGAATATCTATGTGTTGCTTGTTGTTCGCAATGAATGCACACACTTCTTCTAAAACATACATATCAAGTTCAACTATGAATCCATTCTTTTCAAAAACTGGGATAAATGAGTCCGGATAAATAGTTTTACCATCTTTTGGAAACCATCTAACAAGTGCTTCTGCTCCGTCTACTTGTAATGTAGAAAAATCAATTTTTGGTTGATATACCGCTTTGAACTCTCTATTTTTTATAGCTTGTTCCATACGGAATGTAACATTTAATCTGTCCTCAAATTCTTTTTTCATTTTTTCATCAAAAGTAATAAATGTTGTTTTATGCACTTTTTTTCCGCGTACCCTTGCTACATCAGCATAACCACAAATGGTATCAATTTTTTCGCAGCATTCAGTAACACGGTATGTACCAAATGAAAGGCTTAAATTAAAGTTCTCGCCTATAACTGATCTAATTTCTGGTAAAATATAGATACTGTACATTTCTCGCAAGTGTAATCCCTCTGAAACTTTTCGCAAGATAATATACTGGTCAACAGAGCGACGTTTTATAAGTGCATTGGTCCCACGTAATGAGTTTTTTAATCCTTCGCCAAGTGCTTTAATAACATCGGTACCGGTTTGCATTCCAAAGTACGCATTTATTGTTTTAAATAAATCAATATCTATAGAAATTATCTCGTACTCATTTGCGTCAGCTGTTTGTAATAGTTCCTCCGCTTTTTTTCTAAAGTACGGGGGAGACATATGCCCTGTAAGAGAATCAAAATTATAAGCCTTCTCTATGCTTGCTTTTTTTCTCTTTTCTTGAGCGTATGAAAAAGCATAGATTGTACCGAGACCTAGTACAATACAAAATAAGACGAGTAGTAAATTGTCTTTTATAAACTCTTTTACTGTAACATCTGGAAAAAAGGCGTTTGCATGTTTATTAATTATACTGGCATATTCTGCATTGCTGACTGTATCCATCATAACATTAAAAATGGGCAGATAATCACGAGAAATCTTTTTTGATATAAGGAATTTCATTGGCACTTCTGCATCGGTATGAATGCCAACAGTCTTTGCATTTTCTAAGTATACTTCTGCATAAGCAGCAGCCGTTTCTGTAGCAAGAAGAATATCAACCTTGCGATCCGCAAAATCATCGAGCAAGGTATGCCACCCCTTATAGAAAATAATTTCGTTATTCGGAAAAGCTTTTAAGAATAGGTCATAATCAAGTAACTGGTACTCTAACATACCTATTCGCGGTGAGCTTTCTATGAGCTCTCGAGTGCTGGTTGTTTTTTTAAAAGTATCAAGAGGCACCTGCGCATAAAGCGGCATGGTGTAGTATTCCTCGGTTGTATCATAAAACTCACTATCATGAGTGCTATCCCCATATAGTGTTACAAGCACATCAAAGTTTTCGTGGAGTGATGGATCGTCATAAATGCTGTACGGATGATAGTTAATTTTAAAGTTATATTGTTCAGCAAAAAGATTGAGAGTCTCCACCATAGAGCCGTTTGCATTGCCGTCTTTATCTGTGTAAGAAATAGGTCTATAATCAGCTACATATCCAACTTCAAGCGGTCGCTCTTGCAATTTTGCAATTTCTTGCGGGTTTAGAGAGC
>CAYJNB010000087.1:0-8367 GCA_964371205.1 uncultured Treponemataceae bacterium | reverse complement strand
GGAGAGATAAAAAGTGTCATAAATGACCCTGAGAGTAAGCCTCCAACCATTGTTAGTGCAATTGGTTGCATCATTTCTGCCCCTTCGCCAGGGAAGAAAGCAAGTGGAACCATTCCAAGAACTGTTGTTAAGGTTGACATAAGAATCGGTTGTAAGCGATTACGCCCAGCTTCGACGCAGGCTTGCTCAATTGGCATTCTCTTATCTACCAATTGATTGGTATAGTCTACTAATACAATACCGTTATTTACAACAATACCAACCAGTGCAACTACCCCTACCATGGAGAAAACGGTGAGTTGCTGTCCGGTTATAAGGTAGATTAAAATTACTCCAATACCCAAAAGCGGAATTGATGCAAAGATAATAAATGGATCTATAAGTGACTCAAACTGAGCTGCCATAACCGCAAACACTAAGAAAATAGCTAGGAAAATAACGATAATAAATGCTGCAAGCATTTGCTCAATATCTTGCGATTCTCCACCAAATTCAATTTTTACGTTTTCGGGGAGCACTATATTCTGTTCAATAATTTCCTCAACTGCTACTTGTGCTTCAGAAGATGTAAAACCTGTTGAAACACCGGCTGTTACACTGTTTTTACGCTCACCATCGGTTCTCATAATACTTTGAGGAGCTTTTCCTTCTACATAGATAATAAAGTTATCTAGAGCAACGCGCCCATTTGGGGTTGTAATAGCAAGGTTACCTAAATCTGAAGTATTTTGAATATCTTCATCGCGTAAAGATACTTCGAGGTCGTATTCTTCACCTTTTGCTCGGTAGACGGTTGCTACTGTTCCACTTACTGCATTTTTAATTTCTGATGCAATAGATTGTACACTAACACCGGCTAAAGCTGCTTTTACAGCATCAATTCTAATTTGGTAGCGTGGAGATCCATCGCTAAAGTCTGTAGCAACGTCAGTTAACATCGGCATTTCTCGAAGTAGATTTTCTACTTGTAAGCCTATTTTTTCTGCAGCTTCTGCATCTTCAGAAATTATTTCTACATCGATAGCCTCGTTTCCGCCACCTATACCCCTACCCGCAGCAAAGGTAATTTTTATGCCACTCCAGCTATTTTGGAAAGGTCGTAAGATATTCTTAATATCATCTGCAGAGAGTGTTTGTTCACTTAACTCAGGTAAGTTGATTTGAACTTGCCCCTCACTTCCGGCAGAAGAGAACATACTGGCTGAGCCTGTACTCAAAATAATGTTCTCGTAAGCACTTGAATCTACTTCTTCTTTTACAATCTCTTGGTAGCGAAATAGATATTCTTCTACAACCTCTAAGTTAGTTCCAATAGGAAACTCTAGTGTAATGTCTACCTTGTCGTCTGCACCTGCAGGTGGCGCTAAACTAATACCCATGTTCCCTAGTTGCATAACAGATACAATGAGTGTGAGTACTACAAAAGAAATTACTAATAGTTTATTTTTGAGGCTAAACTCAAGAGCAGCTGCATATGCGTTTTCGAGCTTCTTTTGTCCTACTGCAAATTTTTCGTCAAGGTTGCGTAAAAATTTATTTTTAATTTGTTTTTGAGTCTTTGTTTCAATTTGTAAAATACTACCGCAAAGGGCTGGTACTAGTGTAATAGCAACAATTAATGAGGCAGAAAGAGATGCACAAACGGTAATAATCATATCTTGAAATAAAACACCAAGCATTTCTAAATCTGCTTTATATATTAAAATTGGGATAAATACACAAAGTGTGGTTAAGGTAGAAGCTACAATTGCATTTATCATAGTGCGACTACCTAAAATAGCGGCTGCAACTGATTTCATTCCTTTTTCGCGATATACAAAGATATTTTCGAGAATAACAATTGAGGAGTCTACAACCATACCTATTCCAAGAATAAGACCTGCCATAGTCATCATGTTAATTGTTAAATCCATAAATGCCATAATCATTAAGGTCATTAGGATTGAAATTGGCATAGTAAGCACAATTATAAAAGCACTCTTTATGTTGCGTAAGAAAAGAAGAATGATTAAGCTAGCTAGTACAATCCCTTCGAATCCGGCACTGTACACTTGATTCATAGTTGAATCAATGAGAGTTGTATCATCACTGAGAACGCTTAATGTAACACCATCTGGTAATTCTGCATTCATGTCCTCTAGTTGGGCCCGTATTTGTTTTGCAACAGCTGAAGCATTAGCATCATTTTCTTTAGATACACTTATATACAAACCTGCATTTCCATTTATATAAACGGTATCTACATCGTCTTCGAGCGCTTCGTATGTATTTGCAACATCTGCAACGGTAATTGTAGATCCATCTATTGTGGTTATAACTGTTTCTCTAATATCATCAAGTGAGCCAAAGTATTCTGTTGTAATAATTTCGTAATCGAGTCCACCACGTGTAATTTCTCCACTCGAAATCTGAATATTGCGAGCTGCAAGGGCAGATACAATTTGCCCAAGACTTATGCCATATGCTTCGAGGCGATTGTGGTATGTTGAAACTTTAATTATTTTCTCTGCTCCACCCTTTACTTCTACCGAAGAAACGCCATCTATACGTTCAATGAGTGGAGAAATGGTATCTTCTGCAAGATCGTTAAGTTCATCGATAGAAAGGTCTCCATCTATACCGAGTCTCATCATGGGAGTAGCACTAATGTCAAAACTCATGAGTGTTGGCACATCTGCATCGTCAGGAATAAGGCGTGTAACGGTGGCTAGTTCTGCATTTACATTATCGAATGCTTCATCCATGTCTTCGTCAAAACCAAATTCAATTATAACCATACTCATATTTTCTTGCGACGTGGAGTTGACCGAGACAATACCCGGAACTCCCTTTACCGCATCTACAATATGTTCTGTTACATTTTGATCTATTTCTTCTGGTCCTACGCCAGGATATGTTGTAATTACTGATAAAATTGGAAACTCTATTGAAGGATATAAATCTATTCCCAAGCCTGGTATAAAAACCATAGCGATTACACACACTAAAATAAATACCATCGAAATGGCTACCGGTCGGCGAACCGATAATTCTGCTATATTCATATTATTTTCCTTGTATTTCTATTGGTTAGCAATACGAACAGTGCTACCATCTGTAGGAGAGCCTACGGTTACTACTACATCGCCTACATTTAATCCTGAAGTTATTTGAATATCAGAATCATTTGAGATACCTGTAGTAACGGCTACACGTTTAGCAATATTATTATCTGTTACTATTACAACAGTTTGTTCATCATTAACAATTCTGATAGCTGTTTTTGGAACAACAATAGTATCCAGAGCTTCTTGTACTACTAAGTGAATATTAGCATACATACCCGGTTTTATACGTTCATCAATTTCGTTAAAGGTAAGTGTAGCCTTAATTGTGCGGTTATTTCTATTAACAACTGGGCTAACCTCGCTAATTGTTGCTTCAAAAATATCGTTTGGAGCAACAGCCAGTTGAATAAATGCTGGATACCCAACTGTTAAAAGGTTTGCATATCGCTCAGAGGCAGTTACTTCTATTTCTAGGTCGTCAAGCGAGCCAACAAGTGCTACTTCTGTACTTGAGCTAATGGTATCGCCACTATCAACAAAAAGCGAAATAACAGTACCCGCTAAAGGAGAAATAATTGGGCTTTCGGCAAAGTTTTGTCCAGGTTTTGAAGAGTCAACATAGCCAATTACTCCGCGGCGCTCAACATAATCACCTTCATTTTTAAGAATGCGAGTAACTTTTGCTGTTCCACTTACTTCGGGATATACACTGGTTTCTGTTTCTGAGGTAACATCTCCGGTTACTTTAACAGTATTTTGCAGTGCTTCGAGTTCTACTGTTTTTGTAGATACAGTAACTGTCTTATCTTCTTCGGCTTCTTTTGCACCAATACCTGGGATTGAACTTGTCATAGCACCCATTGTACTGGCCTTTCCTCCCTTAGGAGCTAAAATGCTAATAGCTGCAATTATTACCATTACAGCCATCATACCTAGAATACTATACTTAACAATATCGTCAGTGGTTAATTCTTTTTTAATTTTTTTGTTTTTAGGTGTTTCAGTCTTCTTTTCCATACATACTCCAAAAATTTTACAATAATTTAAACTTGTTTTAACTATAAACGTTTTTTTTGTGTATGTCCAGAAAAAAAATACTGTAAGGTCTCTCTTTTACTTTGTAAAAAAAATCTTTAACAATGTAAAAATTATACCTTAAATTGAGCAACCGAAGCGGTTAGAGATTCAATACTTTTTGAGACTCTGCTTACTTCATCTTCTACTCCACTTGCAGAGGTGGAAATGTGTTTTATATCTGCATGAATTTGATTAATTAGAGAAATAATATGTTCTGAAGAAGATGTTGTAGTTGTTCTTGCATTTGCTGTACTGTTAAGAATTGTAGTAGTTCCAGAACTAATTTCTTGAGTTATTACATCAAGCTTATGAACAGAATCAAATACTTGTTGTGATCCCATAGCTTGTTCTTTCATTGCACCTCTAACTTCTTCTGAGATTTGAGATACTTGGCTCATAAAGTCTGAGGTAATACCTGCAACTTCAATAATTTTATCTGAATAACTAACAACATTTAGAATGTTGTCTTTTATGAGTTTAATAATAGCTGAGGAATTTTTAGATTGTAGTGCCGTAGTTTCTGCTAGCTTTCGAATCTCTTCTGCTACAACTGCAAAACCTTTTCCTGACTCACCTGCATGCGCAGCTTCAATTGCCGCATTCATTGCTAAAAGATTTGTTTTAGACGCAACAGAGGCAATAAGCTGATTTATTTCCATTAAAGAAAGCGAATTTTCTTCTACTTCTTGCAATTGTTTTGACGAATCTTGAATATATGAGTGTTCAGATTTAAAGTTTTCTACTAATTGTGCTACGTAATTACTCAATGCACTTGAACTTTTTTCTATTGAGTTGATATTCTCTGACATCTCTTTTATTGCACTGGCTGAATCTGCAAGGTTTTCTGATTGCTTTTCTATTTGAACATGTAAATTTTCAACTGATTGCTCTATTTCTCTTACAGAAACAGATGAGGTTTCTAAGTTTTTGCTAATGTCTGTTTCTATGATAGAAACAGATTGATCTACTTTTTCGATACTTTCTAGTGTATTTGTAGATGAAGCAATTAGCCCATTACTTATAGAGCTAATGTCAGAAACAGAATAGTTTAAATTTTTTACAAGCCCAGAAATATTATGATTAATCTTTCTAATTCCATCAGAGATTATTTGCGCTTCGGTTGTTGTATAATCAAGTGGAACGTGTGTAAAATCTCCGGAAGCAACTATATCACATTCATCTGCGAGTACTTTAAAAGGTGAAGCAATTTTTTTACTAAACATGGAAATAAATACAATAGAAGCTACTAGCCAAAGTAAAGATGTTATTACCGAAACTATTATAAGTCTGTTTAACTCAGAATACAAATCGCTTGTATTTCCGATAGATACATAATACCATTGTGTTCCCTCAATAGGGCTCGTTTCTATATATGTCTTGTCGAGTAAATGTAGCTTTCGTGTTTTAGAATCAATTATGTGTGCATACTCTTGTAGGAGTGCAACTTGAGAATAATGTGTTCCCACAAGCTCTTGATTTTCGTTGGTTATAAAGTTTCCATTTTGATCTAGAAGGAATGATTGGGCACTTTCTGAAATTTTATTTGTACTAACAATTCTTTCGATTTCATCAATAAATATATCTACTCCTGCAACCCCAAAAGGAGTTCCATCGGGATTGTCTGCTGTATGCACAACAGTAACACATAGTTTTCCTGTTTGAGCATCAACATAAGGAGGAGTTATTGCTGTTTCCCCTGCATATTCAATACCTGTTATAAACCAAGGACGTTTTATTTGATCCCATGGTGGGGCTGGATCCCAGCCTGTTCCAGCTACAAAAAAGCCACCTTCTTCGTATCGCGATATTGTATTTCCAAAATACAATTCGAATGCTTCAGGATAGGTAGAAAGTAAAACTGTTAAGATATTTTTTATTTGTTCAGGATTACGCACAACTTCTGCCGTTTTTGCAGCATGAACAGCCATATCTTTCGCTGGAGCAAGAGCAAGTGATATATTTTTTCCTACAGATTCCGCTACGATATCAGTATTTTCGTAAATATTTTTTTCTAAAGTATTCTTAGTACTCATTATAAACATTAACGAAATACCTATAATCACAAATAAAATAGCACATGAACTAGCAATAGTTATGCGTAAACTCAAACTTCTTTTCATTATATCATACTACCTTTTGCTTAATTAACTAAGAGTATTATAATTTATCTGATAAGTCAATGAGTGCTACTCCTTGTAGAAAACTTGTTTCTAGCTGTATGCAGTGTTGTCCATAGGTAGCTTTGTACGGAAAACTCCGTCGTATTTTGTATAAGCATTTTGAACTGCAGGCGCTGTTGGAATGGTTGCTAGCTCCCCGACTCCCTTTGCACCGTAGGCCGGAAGCTCACTGTCTTTTTTACCTGATTCGAGAGTTTTTGAGCGAACAAGCAGTATATCGATTTTTGGCGTTTCGGGAGCACGCCAAAGCCCGAGTGTGCCGTATTTTGCGGTAGGTACTCCGTTCTTTAAAGGATAATCTTCGGTAAGTGCATAGCCGAGCCCCATAACAATACCGCCCTCTATTTGGCCTTCGCACGACTTACGGTTAATAACGCGCCCTGCATCGTAAGCTGCAGTTACACGAGAAACTCTACCTTCTTTGTTTAGCTCAACAACTTGTACTGCATATCCATAAGCAACGTGGCTTACAGGATTTTGCTTATTGCTTCCGATTGGGTCGGTCTGGCACGTGTACTCTCCAAAAAACTCCCTCTCTTCTAAATCTGCAAGCGTCTTACCTGCTTGTAGCTCTTTTGCAAGTTGTTTTGCTGCTTGTACTACAGCTTCTCCGGTAAATACTGTTTGTCTTGAGGCTGTTGTTGTACCGGAATTGGGTGTTCGTAAGGTATCGGGTGTTTCAATTACAAAACTATCTGCAGGCAACCCTGTTGTTTTTGCTGCCATATAACGCGTTACTGTTGCTAATCCCTGTCCAATACAGGCAGCGCTTGTGCGAACATGCACTTTTTCGTTGTTGATAGACAGAATACAGCGACCATAGTCCGGAACCCCAACACCTAATCCTGAATTTTTGAGGCTTGCTGCAATTCCTGCACAGTCTGCCTTTTCGTAACGCTCTTTGACCGCTTCGAGACATTCTACAATTGCGGTGCTTTCGTCTGCAATTTGCCCGTTTGCAAGTGTTTGCCCTATTCTAATCGCATTTATATAGCGAATTTGCCACTCGTTTATGCCAATTTTTTCTGCGAGTTTGTTGAGTGTGCATTCCATAGCAAAGGCGGTTTGTGTAACTCCAAAACCACGGAAAGCACCGGCTGGCGGATTGTTTGTATACACTGCAATGCCTTCAATATCAATGTGTTTGCAGTGATATGGCCCAGCCGCATGTGTACAGGCTCTTTGTAAGACGGGACCACCGAGAGAAGCATAGGCACCAGTGTCTGAAACTATGTACGCTTTAACAGCGGTAATCATACCCTCTTTTGTGCAGCCAACGGTCATGTCAATTTCCATAGCGTGGCGTTTTGGATGAACTAAGAGGCTTTCTTGCCGAGTAAAGAAAACTTTAACCGGCTGTTCAAGCTTGTAGGCTGCAAGCGCTGCAAAATGCTGTACGCTCATATCTTCTTTGCCGCCAAATCCACCGCCTACGAGCATGCTGTGGCAATGCACTTGTTCCGGTTTTAAACCTAGAAATTCTGAGACCTCGCGCTGTTCATCGTATACACTTTGACTTCCCGTATACAGCATTATCTGGTCATCTTCGTAGGTAGCAATTGCGCATTCGACTTCCATAAAGGCGTGTTCGGTAAACGGTACGCTATAGTGTATAGTCTCTGTAAAAGCAGAATTTGCAAGCTCGGTTTCAGCGTCTCCGCGTCTAAGATGCTCTCGTGCAAGAATGTTAGATTCTGCATTAATTTCTGGGTGTAGAATTGGAGCATCGCTTTCAAGAGCGGCTTCTGGACAATCGAGCGGCTCGCATTCATCTGCTTCAATGTGAATAAGCGAAAGAATGGTATCTAAACTCTCTTTTTTTGTACTAATTACCAAAGCGAGTGCATCTCCTAGGTAGTGTGTATGTTCTCCTTCGGCAATAAAACCGTTCCAGTCTTTTTTTAAGTGGCCTAAACGTATGTTGCCGGGTACGTCTTTAGCTGTAAAAACAGCTTTACAATCAGGATGAGCAAGAGCCTTACTAGTATCAATTTTTTTAATAAAGGCTCGCGGATACGGTGAGCGAAGAGCCCGACCGTATAACATATCGGGAAAAACAAGGT
>CAYJNB010000086.1:7302-8427 GCA_964371205.1 uncultured Treponemataceae bacterium | reverse complement strand
TCTTTTTTTGATTCAATAAGCAAATCTTTCATTTTTGCATTAAATTCTTTTTCCATTACGGGTACTCCTATGTTGACAAACATTGTCATTTACTCATAGAATTATAAATATATAATGCAGAAAAAGCAAACCTTTTTTTTGTTTTTTTTACTGTTTTTTACAATTTTTTGGAGGTATTGTGTCTAAAGAAGAAGCAATTGAAGTTGAAGGTATCGTAAAAGAAGCGCTGCCGAACACTATGTTTAGAGTAGCCCTACAGAATGGGCATGTAATCCTAGCTCATCTATCAGGAAAGATGAGAAAACACTATATTCGTATTGTACCGGGTGATAGTGTAAAAGTAGCTCTCTCTCCATACGATCTTAATCGCGGACGTATTATCTACCGCGAAAAATAGAAGTTAATCACATTTGATTTTTCGATCATTAATGGGGCTGTCAAATAAGCAACCTGCTTAGGCAGCCCTATTTGCGGACTATTGAAAAATATCAATTTTTCAATACACTGATTAATCTTTTTCTGTTGAAAAAAGAGCCCCTAGTCCAAGCAGTGTAGTTCTAATACCACTTATTAGGCCTGCAAGGCTGAGCAATGGACCAAATGGAAAAAGAATCCAAGATATACGAAAGCTTAATCCAGACAGAATAGTTGTTGCTATGCCACGTACAATTGTAGGTAAGGCATCTCTGCGTGAAAGTTTTGTATTGCGCCGTGTAAAATTGTTTGGCCCATAATAGGTGTAGGTGTATCTGCGATTGCTTTGATTTTGATATTGCCCTTGTCCAAACATTTGGTCAAAAATATCCTCATAGCTTTGGTACGGTCCATTTGCTTGCTGAGTATAACTTGGGCTGTCGCCGTACTGGTCGTAGTGCGAGCGTTTTTCTTCATCGCCAAGAATTGTATAGGCATTACTTACGCTTTTAAACTTTTCCTCGGCTTCGGCATTCCCTTGATTTCTATCAGGATGATATTTAAATGCTGCATCTCTATATGCTTTTTTTATTTCGTCTTGAGAGGCTGTTTTTGGCACCCCCAATATTTCGTACAAATCAGTCATAGTATATAAAATATAGCAAAACCCTGTATTTTACAAGACTTAAAGCATGTTACATTGTAAAAAAA
>CAYJNB010000086.1:0-7202 GCA_964371205.1 uncultured Treponemataceae bacterium | reverse complement strand
GTTACTTAATAATTACCCAAGTTGCTCCGCTTCCGCCGTTTTCTATGCCGGGGTGACCAGAGGCACCGAGCCTGCGGTCCGAATTAATAAAGGTACGAACAGCGTACAAGAGTACTGGTTCGTTGTTTGAGTGATTTCCCTTGCCGTGAATTATAAGTACTTTCTTGAGATTGCGCCGCTTACAGTCTGCTATAAAGTGTTCGAGCCTACTCCATGCTTCGTCTCTGGTAAGTCCATGTAAGTCTATAGTTGCTTCTATGGGAAGTTTTTTTGCCCCTTGTGGCTTTCGTAACATTTCGCGTTGAGCTTTGTTCTCTGCAAGTTCATCTTTATCGGTAAAGGTAATGTTACCTTTTTGCTTTTGCCATTGATTTAATATATCTTCAAAGTTCATATTATTTGCCTGTGCTTTTTTTGCTTTTTGTAAGTAGTATTGATGTGGATTCTAACCAGCCTTCTTGGCCGTTTGGTAAGCGTACATAAACCCATTCGCTTGATTCAGATAATACAAGTGCATACAGTCCCTCGGGAATAGATGTTACTTGAGTTGCAGATACTTCGGGAATATTTCTTAGTACAGAATTTGTTGTAAAGACAAACTTTTTATGTAATTCTACTGATATTAGTATGGAGCACGTAAGCAATACAAGTACAATGATTAAAAGTAAGAGATTCATTTTCTTACGTATGAGTAATGTTACTACGAGTAAAATAATTGCTACAAGGCTTGCCACAGTTATGGGGATATGTACATAACTTGCTATTGTTCGTATGATTTCTCGTATGTTAGTTTGTGCATGCGCTTTCTCTGTAGTATTAGTGGTATTAATGGTTGTTATTTCTACGGCTTGCTCACTAAAAGCGCTTTCAAAGGCATATGGTGTAATACTAGTGCTATTATGCTGTTGTTCATTTTGTTCGCTTGGTAATACATCTAGACTAAGCATTTTTGTGTAAATTTGCTCTTTTTTGCCAGCAAAGCTTTGTACTGCAATTGTTGCTATTGGTAAGTCTAGAGATCCTTCGGTAAGCGGTGTCCACAAAAAGGTGCCTAATTTATTTTGGTGGATGCCTGCAGTAAAGTGCTCCGTGTTTTCTATAGGTAAGTCAAAAGAGTCAATTTGTTCGAATAGGGCATTCTTATTAAAATTTACAGAAAATTTTTCGATAGCAGCTGTGTTTTGTACTACAAGTTCTATTTCTACTGCATTACCAATACTTACTTGGTCTGTAGATATAATATTCCAGTAGGCTTCAGGAGGGATTTTTGTAATGTCTGGTAATACAGTAATATTGGGAAGTTTTATTTGGTGATGTTTATTATTATAAGTTGCTGTAATTGTTGGAAGCGTTGCTATGCCTTCTTCTAAAAAACTAAATGTAAAGTCAAAAACAGTAAATACAATACCGTTTTGCGAATGTGGCCTTTTTTTTACTGAATCGAGTCTAACCTTCCTAGATGGAGGAGTCATATCATAAAATACTTCTGAAGGCTGAAAACCTGGTATTTCTATGGTTATTAACAAGGAATGATCTACAGTAATAGTTGTATTTAAAATAGTTACTACAGGATCAGTGGCTAAAGGCTTTATATTTTGTGCGTGTACATTGTTGAGGTGCGTAAAAAAAATGAGAGATAAGGCAAAAAGACATATATGTATTTTTTTCAATGGTCTAGTCCGCCTTGTACCGTATTTTGATTTTCTTGTGATTTCCATACATTAGCTTCTTTTTTTCGAATAATTGAGTATATTGTTTGCTCTGCTGCACTTTCTTGCTGCGATTCATTTACTGGAATGGATTCTTGTGTCCCTTGTTGAGGTGGAGCTGCTTGCTTTTCTTGCTTAGAAAGCTCTAGGTTTATTTTTGCATCTACACTGCTAGGATTAATTATTAACGCTTTTTTAAAGTGTTCTGCTGCAAGTGTATAATTACCTTCTCTATGTGCAATTATTCCTGAATTGTACCAAATTCCAAAGTGAATATTATCAGAGACTGTGGTTGGTATGCTTTGAAGGCGCTCTTTTGCAGCTTCTAGCTCGTTTTGTGCAAGATATGTTGTTGAAAGGGCAAAGTCAGCAAATGCTTGAGCATCTGCATCTTCTTGTGCTTGTGCAGCTGTCTTTGCTTCTGTAAATAAAGTTACTGCATTTGAATATTTGTTTTGGTTCCACGAAAAAACACCATTTAAAATTTTAAAAGATGGAGTCATTGAGTCGGAACAAGACGTAAATACTATCATAATGAGAAAGAAACTAATGTTTTTTCCTGTTTTAAAAGGGATATGTAATTCTATAACGAGTACTCCAAGCAAGAATGAAATTAATGCAATAATTAAAAAAAGCATAAAGCGGGGGTATGGTTCCTGTCGAAAGCTTGATTGTTCTGCTGTGGGGTTTAAAACTGCTTTTTGGGTAAGCCGCACAGTTTGTAATGCAGACCCAATATCCAAAGCATTAATATAGGTAACAGAGTCGCTAGATTCAGCAATAGTTTGTAAGTTCTGTTCTCTAAGGGCAGTTTTAATTGAGCTTGTTCCATCTCCTGCAGTAATTTCGGTTTCGTTTTTTGAGCCAACACCAATTATAATTACCTTTATACCGTATTTTACTGCTTCTGTTACGGCTTGTTGCAGCGAATAGGTTGTTTCATCTCCATCGGTAAATAAAATTATTGTAGAATCATTGGCGATTTGTACTGGGAATGATGTAACAGCCTTTGCGATACCAGATCCTAAGTCAGAACCGATTGAAGAGAGCATGTACGGCGAAAGTGATTGTAGCAAGGAGTAAATTGCAGTGTAATCATTTGTTGAGGGCACGGCTAAAACACCACTTCCTTTTGCAAGAATTACGGAGACAGGGGTTGCTGCAAATCTACTAAGTAGTTGTGAGGCATACGCTGACATATACTTAATGCGTGTGCTTGTAGTATTGTTATCTGTTATAGACGGCATGTCGTTTGCAGTCATGCTAAAGGATATATCAAAAACGAGAGATACGGAGTTTCCGTTTGTTTGAACAGGCCGTGCCCGTGTTCCAATGTAAGGGCCTGAGTATGCTATAACAAGGCAGCAGGCGCTTACAGCCCAAAGAATAACCCTTGCGGTAAAGCGTCGTTTAAGTAATGCGGGGTTTTGCTCGCCTGAGTTGTTTTTAAGGCAGTGAATGCTCTTTTGGATTTTTCCAAAGTAAAATAAAGAGAATAGTGCTGAAAAAACTACTACTGGTAAGAATAGTAGGGCAGATATATTTTCAAATGTTATCATAGTAATTCCCTTAATAAAAGTCTGCGAATAACCCATGCAAGAGAAGCTAATATAAGTGTAACTAGCACTAGGTGCGTGTAATAATAAATTTCTGCACTTTGGACAATATACGACTGCTCAACACTTGCATCGTTGCTAATTTGCTGCAATGCAGAAATAAGTTCTGCTATATTTACTGCAGTAAAAAAAGTACCTTGAGCTACTGTTGCTAACTCTTTAAGGTTATCTGCGTTGTATGATGAGTCATACTGGCCTGAATATACCTTGCCGGTTGTTGGATCCACATATTCAAGTTGTGTTTTTCCTTGAGTACCAATACCTACAACAAAAACGCGTATATTGTTTTCTATGGCCAGTTCTGCTGCTGTTAGTGGATGAATTGAACCTGCATTATTTTCACCATCTGTTAGAATAATTATGCTTTTCTTTGGAGCATTTGAATTACGTAAGTGATATACAGCAGTTGCAATGCCTGTGCCAAGGGCTGTTCCATCTCCAAGCTCTCCTGCTGCAAGGTTATTTACACGCTGCATTAAAAAAGCGTGGTCTAAAGTAGGGGGTACATACATAACAGCTTCAGCTGCAAGAGCTGTTAGCCCAAATGAAGTCCCTGTGTTAATTGATACAATGTGTTGAATAGTTTGCTTTGCACTTTCGAGGCGAGATAAACTATCCATATCTTTTGCCGTCATTGAGGGGCTAATATCGAGTGCAAAAACCATTTCTGCACCTCTAGATGTGTAAATCCGCTCTTGTTGTGAAATTACTGGGGATGCGAGTGCGGAAACAAGGGTTACAAAGCTTGCAACTAAACAAATACGAGAAATTATGCGTAAAAAAATATTAGATGATGTTGCTTCAAATGACTCTCCATTCCAATCTGAGAGCGTTAACAAAAAGCTTTGGGGAAGCAATATTCGATATGCTCGCGCAATATAGTAAAGCGGAATAAGTAATAATAATGCAAAGGCAAGTGGATACTCAAATCGAAACATCTTCACACTCCGTTGCAATTGTTTCAATTGCTGATACTAATGCTAAGCGTTCTTGCTCAGATAATTGAGTACTTTGTTCTTTTTGGCTTGCAAAGCGAACAAAGTCAAGCCTTGTTAGTATTAGCTTTGTTTCTTCAATTGTCGTAGAAAATTGTTCACTTTGCTCTTGAGCTCTTTGTTTTAAATCTATTGTTGCGAAATCTTGAGCTACATAGTGATTTTGAAATTTTTGTAAAAGAAAGAGAACTTCATGGCTTGTTGCACTAGAAAAATCTTGTTTAAAGCGCCCTGTAAAATATGTACGTAGAATATGTTGTAAACAATGAGCAAAGGGCACAGATTCATATTTTTTTTGGCGTTTTGCTAATTTACGGAGTCTTTGTTTAAGTTGTTTAAAATTTCTTGTTTGCAAGAGTCTTGCAAGCAATGAAGAAATACTGCGTGAAAAGCTCTTAATTTTTATACATGCTATTATAAGCAACAAAAGAAAAATAAATATTGAGACAACAGCACCATATAAAAAATAACTTGTTCCAGGAATTAATAAGGGTGATGCAGGAGGCATAAGGGTTGTAGTTTGTGTTTTTTCTGCAAGAGAGCTTATGTGTATTGGAGGAAAGCTCACTACTAACGGAGCTGTATTTGTGCCAAAATCTATAGCTGGTATGTGGACTGTGCCTGTTTCCCAAGGAGTAAAAAGAACAACAACAGTTAATGATGAATCTTTATCCTTTGTAATGCTTGCACTGGTAATTGTGCATGATTGTGTTTGAGTTAATTTTGAATCTGATTCTTGGACGGTAATAGAGTCCCCATCTTCTTTTAGAAGATTTGTTGTACCTTTGAGGGTATATCTAAGCTGTGCTGTATCGCCAACAAAAATCTCTTGAGGTATTAGGATGAGATTTCCTTGCTGTAAGTCGTGTTCCACTAAAAGCGCTCCTTATTAAAGAAATGAGCTAACACCTGTGCAGGGTCGTCTTCTGTTGAAATAACGAGCGGTGTTACGCCTCTTTTTCTGCATAAGGCAGTCCAGCGTGCTATGCGCTCAGTAGCTTCTTGTTTCCATTGTCTTTTAAATGATGATGAATGAGTAGCTAAGGTGCGTTTAATTTTTGTTTCGGGATCCGTAAACGGCATAGTGATAGAAAAATGTAGTTCAAAATCAGAAGGATCTGTTACTAATATTGCGATAACATCGTGTTTTATTGCTAATTGTGCTAAATCTGTTTCGTAATCGGTTGTTCTAAAATCTGAGATAACCACTGTTAACGAACGATTCTTAAGTAATTTATGTGCTCCACGTAATGCAAGGTTCAAGGCAGACCCTTGTGCGTTTGTTGAGTTTTGCGTATCTAATTCTTGCAGTAAGAGCATCATGCTGTCTTTGCCTGTTTTGGGCGTATATGAGGCGGTTATTTTGCTAGAGAAAAATACGCCTCCCACAGGACAAGATAATAAATGTGCTGCAAATCCAAGAAGAGCTCCTGTTTCGCAAGCAGTTTGTAGTCGTGAACAAGAACCTGTTCCTGTTTCCATCGAAAGGGAGCGATCTACAACCATAAATACGATAAGCTCTCTCTCTTCATCAAATATTTTAACAAAGGGTTTATTGCTTCGAGCAGTTACATTCCAGTCGATTGCGCGAATATCGTCTCCAGCTAAATACTCTCGAACACCAGAAAACTCAACTCCCTGAGAGCGAAACATAGAGCGGAATGAGCCGGTTCTCATACCCTCTGCAATCGACAGTGCAGAAAGGCGAAGAAGAGAGGCTCGTTTAACTAATGATGTATACGACAGTTTTTCCATATTCTTTTTTCTGCTCAACAGTGTTGCATGGGCTTATGGAGTTGGTAATAAGCTGAGTATTTTAGTAATTATGTCGTCTGCAGTTAATCCTTCTGCAGCTGCTTCGTATGAGAGGGTAAGTCTATGTCGAAGTACACTATGTGCTACATTCTTAACATCTTCTGGAAGAACATAGTTGCGCCCGTCAAATAAAGCTGCAATTTTTGCACATTTGTGTAGAGCAAGACTTGCACGTGGGGATGCACCAAACGAGATGTATTTTAAGATATCATCTGTGCCACGAGAATTGCTTTGACCAAAGGCTTTTTTCTTTTCCTTTTCGACAGCTTGTGCAGTACGGGTAACCGAAACAATTGAAATAATATATTCGATTATTTTGTCATCACAGGTTATCTCATCAAGGGCAGAGCGCATTTTTTGCAAGGTATCTGCAGAAAACACTTGTTTAACTGCAATATCGGCAATGTCTTTTGCTGCACAACTATTTTTAACAATAAGAAATTCTTCTTGAGGTTCGGGGTAGCTAATGAGTATTTTTAATAGGAATCGGTCAAGCTCTGCCTCAGGTAAGTTATATGTACCCTCTTGTTCTATCGGGTTTTGAGTGGCTAAAACAAAAAACGGCTCGGGCATCTTATGTGTTTTATCACCAATAGTTACTTGATGTTCAGCCATTGCTTCTAGTAAGGCTGATTGCACCTTTGCTGGAGCACGGTTAATTTCGTCTGCAAGTACTAGATTTGTAAAAACAGGCCCCTTGCGAACGGCAAAAGATCCAGTTGCTTGCTCAAAAATAAGCGTTCCGATTAAATCAGCTGGTAGTAAGTCCGGTGTAAACTGAATACGTTTAAAGTCTAATTTCGACATATCAGAAAATGTTTTAACAGCCAAAGTTTTAGCAAGCCCAGGAACACCTTCGAGTAGAACATGTCCTCCTGCAATAAGAGCCATAATAATACCATCTATAAGTTGTGTTTGCCCTACAATTCTCTTTGCTGCCTCATTTCTGCAGTCTTGAATTGTTTTTTGACAGAACTCTAATAATTCACTATTTTTTGCTTCGCCCATGCGTCCTCCCATTGTGTGCTCTTTATAAAGTAACCCGATTATCAAAAATTTGCAAGAGA
>CAYJNB010000085.1:0-8451 GCA_964371205.1 uncultured Treponemataceae bacterium | reverse complement strand
CAATTAGAACAGGGAGAGCTTCTGCAAGCCTTTTTGATAAGGTTTCTGTAGACTGTTATGGTGAGAAGATGAAACTAAATCAAGTAGCAAACATTTCTATACCAGAAGCACGTTCTGTTATTATTACTCCATGGGACAAAGCTCTTATTGGTGAGATAGAAAAAGCAATTCAAAAATCAGAATTAGGATTAAATCCTTCTAACGACGGAAAGGTTATTCGCATATCAATTCCACCTCTAACTGCAGACCGTCGCAAAGAATTGGTAAAACAAGCTAAAAATGTTGCCGAAAACAGCCGTGTAGCAATTCGCAATATTCGCCGTGATGGTAATGAAGAGCTTAAAAAATTGCAAAAAGAAGGAACAATTACAGAAGATGATTTGAAAGTAGGAGAAGATACACTTCAAAAATCAACTGATAAGTTTGTTGCAGAAATCAATGTAATTTTAGAAGAAAAAGAAAAAGAAATTACCGAGAATTAATGTCATTATTACAAACGGTTCAACAAGCTACTGTTCCTGAACATATAGGAATTATTATGGATGGGAACGGACGCTGGGCTCAAAAGCGTAACCTCCCCCGCACTGCTGGTCACAAAGAGGGCCTTGAGGCTGCAAAGCGCATTGTGCGTGCAGCGTCTGAGTGCGGAATTAAGTATGTTACGCTATACACCTTTTCTACAGAAAACTGGAAGCGAGCCGAAGAAGAAGTAGGTTTTTTAATGAATTTAATTCAAGTTCACCTTAGGGCTGAGTTTGATTTTTATAAGCAAAATAATATTCGTGTTTTACACACCGGAGATTTTACAGGACTGCATCCTGCAGTACAAAAAGAAATTTCTTCAGTAATAGAGGATACTGCAAATTTTACAGGTCTTACTGTAATACTTGCAATTAACTATGGTGGTAGAGACGAAATTATACGTGCTGCACAAAAGTGTGTTACAAGTAATAAAGAAATAGAAGAACGTACTTTTGCAAATTACTTTGATGTGCCAAACCAGCCGGATGTAGATTTACTCATTCGAACTGGCGGGGAAAAACGGTTAAGCAATTTTTTGCTTTGGCACGCTGCCTATGCTGAATTGTATTTTTGTGATACCCTTTGGCCTGATTATGCAGCAGAAAATTTTTATAAAGCAATTGTTGATTTTCAACAAAGAAACAGACGTTTTGGAGGTCTTTAATGCCTACGCTAGTTAAGAGGTTATTCTCATTTTTTGTTATACTCCCTGCGGTTGTTTTGCTGGTAAATTTCGACTATGCAAATTACATTTTATTAAACCTTGCCGTTGTTATGGTTGCTTTTTTAGTAACTGGAGAAGTATATTCAATTTTAAGCAATAAATTTTCGATGCAACCAAAGCCTTTTGTTTTTGTTCTTACTCTTTCAGTTCCATTTTTTACAGCTATGCTTATTTTATTCGAACTACCTCTCGTTCTTAGCTTTACTTTTCCAATCATTGCTTTTTTACTTTCTTTAGTGTATGAAGTCTTGTATACGAACAAAAAAAATGAGACAGAATATGATAATGCCCTTTCTCATATTTTAACTACGACATTTATTGTTATATATTCAGGGTTTTTAATCACCTATATTATGCATATTAGTGTTTTAAATAATGCTAGCATCTTTTTAGCAGCACTTTGTTTAATGACATATGGCTGTGATTCTATTGCTTGGTTTTTTGGTATGACCATGGGAAAAAATAACAGAGGTATTTTTACTGTTAGCCCAAATAAAAGTCTAGCTGGATTTATTGGTGGTTTTGTTGGTAGTATTATTGCAGGATTAGCTGCATGGTACTTTTTCCCCGAAGTTTTTGTCGGTCCTGTTTTTAAAATAATTATTCTTGCTATAATAACAGCCTTTTTTGCTATATTTGGAGACCTAGCTGAATCTGTATTAAAACGTTTTGGACACATAAAGGACTCAGGTCACGAAGTTATTCCTGGGCGAGGCGGTATGAGCGATTCTGTCGATTCGCTTATTATGACAGCTCCTGTGTATTACTTTTTAATTACAATAATGTACTAAAAGCCTTATATGAAAAAAATTATAATTCTCGGTTGTACTGGTTCAATCGGAAAGAGTACAATCTGTTGTGTTAAAGATAATCCTACTAAGTTCAAAATTGTAGGTCTTTCTGCTCACTCAAATACCTTAAAATTACTCGATTTAGCTTCTCAATACAACGTAAAAACACTTTGTCTTACAGATGAGACTGTAAATAAGCATGAGGACGTTTTATTCTATGGGAAAAAAGGGTTACAAGAATTAATTGCTACAACAGATGCAGATATTATTGTTAATGGAATTGCAGGTTCTGCTGGCCTTCTTCCATCAATTGAAACTGTAAAACAAGGAAAAACACTTGCATTAGCAAATAAAGAAACCATTGTCATGGCAGGCCCCCTCATAACAGATTTAGCATTGAAAACAGGTTCAAAAATAATACCAGTAGATTCTGAACATTCAGCAATATTCAATCTTATCGAAAGATTTGGGAATGACTGTATTGATTCAGTTATTCTTACAGCTTCTGGAGGAGCTTTTAAAAATACTCCAAAAAACGAACTATCTTCAATGAAACTTTCTGACGCACTCAAGCACCCCACTTGGACAATGGGACAAAAAATCACTATTGATTCTGCAACTCTTGCAAATAAAGGCCTCGAAGTTATTGAAGCTGCACGACTTTTTGATTTGCCTCCGGAAAAAATACAGGTTGTTATTCATCCGCAAAGTTTAGTGCACTCGTTAATCCGCACAAAAGATGGCGTTATGTATGCACAAATTTCTAAACCAGATATGGTACATCCTATCATTAGTGCTTTAAATTGGCCAGAGTGCTTACCCTGCTCTCTTGATCAGCTTGATCTAACTCAAGGTGTAGACATGACATTTAGTCCTCCGCGCCTTGATGATTTTCCTATGCTTCCGCTAGCTTATAAAGCTTTAGAGTTGGATGGTTCATACACAATTGCATATAATGCTGCAAACGAAATTGCTGTAGATGCTTTTGTGAAGGAATATATTTCATTTACAGATATTCCATCTATATGTAATATAGTATTAAATAGCGACTGGAGCTCAAAAGCAGAAAATTTTGAACATGTTTTTGAGCTTGATTTATTAGCTCGATCTATTGCAGAAGAAGCAGTAAAAAAGGTGATTACATGACAATAATATATGGTTTAATAGGCTTAAGTGTAATAGTATTTATTCATGAATTGGGGCATTTTATAGCGGCTCGCATGTGCGGTGTTACTGTAGAATCATTTTCTATAGGAATGGGCCCCATCTTACTTCATAGAACAATAGGTACAACTGACTATCGAATATCTCTTATACCGCTTGGAGGCTACTGTGGTATGAAGGGAGAAAAGGATTTTCAAAAGGCATTAGACGAAAAACTCGATGCAATTCCAAAACAGCCAGATTCTTTTTATGGAGTACATCCTTTTAAGAGAATTTTAATTGCATTTAGTGGCCCTCTAGCAAATTTAATATTTGTTGTTTTTTCTTTTGTTGTTATTTCTATGATTAGTTATTCGTATCAGACAGCAGGAAATAGAGTTATTTTATTAAGTGATATTTATACAGATCAATATTCTAGTGCAGCAGAGGCAGGACTACAGACAGGTGATTCAATTATATCTATCAACGAACATAAAACAGAGACTTTTAACAATATTCTTGAGCTTGTATCTACAAGACCATCAGAGACTCTAACAATAAATGTAGAGCGACAAGGTAGTATTTATACCTATTCAGTCCCTGCTATAATGGACCCTTCTTCTGGAGCTGGCAGAATTGGAGTAATAAGTTGGATTAGCCCAGTTGTTGCAGCAGTTGCACAAAATTCTCCTGCTTCAACTGCAGGTTTACTTGAAGGCGACAAAATTATTGCAGTTGATGGTGTCTTAGTAGAAAACACTGTTTCACTTCAAAAAGAAATTGCACAAAAAGCTTTTGCAGTCTTAACTGTTGAACGACCTCTTGGAAATAAACAGGATCTACATATTTACCCAAAACAAAATGAGAACGGTTCGATAGAATTAGGTATACAGTTTGCATCTTTAACAATCGATACAGTTCCTCTTTCTTTTATTCCTGCTATTGTAACAGGTTTCCAAGAAACTTACTCTTTATTTTTGCTAACAATTAAAAGTATTGCGCTTTTGTTTGACGGCCTAGATTTTACAAAAGCTGTATCTGGGCCAATACGAATAACTGTTATGCTTGGAGACGTTGCACAGTCAGGTTTCTCTGCAGGTTTTTCTAGAGGCCTTGTAACTATTCTTAATTTTCTTGCTTTAATAAGCATGTCTCTTTTTATTATGAATTTGCTTCCAATTCCAGTTTTGGATGGTGGCTTGATTTTATTTTCTGTAATTGAGATAATTCGTAGAAAACCAAATTCTCCAAGAATATTATATATGGTTCAGTATGTCGGTTTCGCCTTTATAATTTTGTTAGCAGGCGTAGCAATCTTTAGTGATGTGAGGTATTTATTTACAAGATGATGAAAAACAATGCAATAATCTTTTTCTTTTTACTGGTTATAATTAGTTGTGCAGGTGCAGATCAAATAAACGATTTGCATTTAGAAAGTGCAAGTAACTCTATTTCTAGATTCAATTCGCCGCATTTAGCAGAGGTAACTTCTCTCGCCTATGGCTCGGATGGTACTCTTTTTTCTGCAGATGAAAATGGTTTTGTAGTCAGTAGAAAGGGCGATAATATTGATTCTTATCAGTTTTCAAATTTGGGTATACAGGAAATTGCTGTACACCCAACAAATGGTAGTATTGCACTCTACGAAACAGATGGATTTACGATTCATCGAGTTTCTGTGTGGAACTGGAAAACAAAAACACGTACATTCTTTAAGGTGTATACAGGCGAAATTCTTAGTATGTATTATTCTTCTAAGGGAACATATCTAGTTTTAGGTTCTGTTAGCTCACAAGGAGTGCAATTTTTAAATTCTAGAACTGGAGCTACTGTTTCTCTTATTAGTGAAAATACTGGAATTATTTCGTTTACTAAGACAAATGATAAAGAAACATCTCTAGTTGCCTATAGTGTAACAGGAAGACTTTCTTATTATGATTTAAAGACAAAAAAATTACGTGCATCATTTTCAACAGAACAAAATCTAGAAGATGTTGTTTTATATAATAATAATTTACTTTTAGTAGGAAAAAAAGATAATAAAATTTATAAGATTAATGCTGTTTCTGGAGAGGTTCTACAAATCATACCTAGTTCATCAGATTCTTTGTTTTTTATGAACGAGAGCAGTGAATCAATCTTGTATGCAGAAAAGATTAATAGTGGCTATACTCTACACTTTGAAGATATAAATGGTATGCTTAGAGAAAATATACAAACAAATTACATTTTTTCTACAGCTTTTAGAACTCAATTAGGGCTAGTTTTAGGTACTACTGATGGGACTCTATTGTATTTAAATAATAAGACAGACATCAATGTTCCAGCTTTAGCTGATTCTTCTTCGAATCAGAATGATACTTCTCTAACAGTAACGGAACAAAATTTAAAAGATCAAACTGAAGTAGAACCTAGTCCTAGTACAATAGCTCAAGTCTCTCAAATCCCTCTAGGAACAGAATTGATAATTTTAACACAGAAGAACTACAAACCAATTCTAGATTTTGTTGTTTATAATGATATAGCTCATTTTATTACAGAGGATGCTTATTTTCAATCAAACATACAATCAGGTAAATCGACTAATATAAAAGCAATATCTGGGTATAAAAGTATCACTCCTACAGACTATGGTGTGCTTTTATGGTCTAAGGGAGAGAGAAAGCCATTAAGCTATATAAGTTATCAAGATACTCAAGTAATCTCACAGTTATATATCCCAACAGATACAATTGACTCTATAACAGTTTCTGGAGATAGTGCTTTAATTATTGATGGTGGAAAAGTTATAAATGTTTATAATATCTTACAGCAAGCTATTATGAGTACTCATACTGGTACAGGCTTTGAATCTGCTGCAGTAATGGGATCCACTATGTATGTAGCAAAATCAGCTGCAACGAGCCCATTTTCTCCTCTTATTAACATTGATATGGATACAGGAGAAACAGCTGCTGAATTAAAAGAAGATATTGGAGATGTTTCCTATGCTTTAACAGCAAGTGATAACATCCTTTACGGTATAATGCCCAAAGTGTCTACAACTACAAAAAAAACAACAGTATTTTCATATAACACAACTTCAAAAACACTTAAAACAATTTTAACTCTAAGTGATGAAGATGCGGATGCAGAGTTGGTTTACTATGATGAAAAATTATTTACTACACTTGGTAAAAATCAAGTTTCGATATTAGAAACAGAACGTAAATCTGTAAAACGAATTGACAGAAATGCAGTATTACCAAAAAAGGTTTCTCCAACAAAAGAGTATGTATTTGTATTAAATATGGATGGAACTCTAACAGTGTATAACAGTAACACACTTAAAACTGTTGCCACTTGGTATGTCGATAACTTAGGGCAGACTGTAACAGATTAAGAAATATTGTTAACCTCTTTCATGAGCTTTGTTTTCGAAGCTTGTGAATTGAGGTACAAAAAGAATTTCAACAATACCGGTTGGGCCATTGCGCTGTTTAGCAACAATAAGCTGTGTTTCTTGAGGAGCCCCTCTATCCTCTTCTCTTACATTTTGCATTCTTTCGCGATGAATAAACATAACTACGTCAGCATCTTGTTCAATAGAACCAGACTCACGCAAGTCTGCTAGAGTTGGTTGCTTGCCTTCAGAGTCGCGTCGTACTTGGGAAAGTGCAATAACTGGTATATCAAGTTCGCGAGCAAGGCTTTTTAGAGAACGAGAAATCTCTGCTATTTGCTCATGTCGCGGTATTGATGTATTTTCGCTTGTAATGAGCGTAATATAATCAATAAAAATAATTTGAATATCATGTTCTGCTTTTAGTCGTCGAGCAAGAGCTCTTAAATCTAAAAGCTTCATATTTGGTGTGTCAACTATATACAATGGTGCATCATAAATTAAGCCAGCAGCATTTTGAATGTTTTGAAAATCAGATAACTTAAACAAGCCTGTTCTGATCTTTTCTGAAGGTACACGCGCTTCAGATGATATTAGTCTTTGCATTAGTTGTAAATCAGACATTTCTAAAGAGAAAAATGCTGTTGGAACCTTATTTTTAATTGCAATGTTTTGCACCATGCTTAATGCCATTGCAGTCTTACCCATTGATGGACGTGCACCAATTATAGATAGTTCTGATTTCTGAAAACCGTTAGTCATACTATCTAATTGTGTTAAGCCTGATTGCACACCAACAAATGCACTTTTATCGTGATAAACTCTATCAATTATTTCAATTGTTCTTGGAATAATATCTTTTGCTTTTTTATATTCATAAGATTGATTGGACTCAGCTAGCTTAAAAATTTTAGCTTCAGCTTCTTCTAATACGCCCCTACTTTTTATACTCTCATCATGTGACTGAGATATTGTAGTGCTTGATATTTTTATAAGTTCGCGTTTAACAGAATTTTCTAATACAATTTCTGCGTAATACTCAATATTTGCGCTTGTTGCAACCATATCAGTTAGAGAGGCAATATAACCTGGTCCACCTGCAGCATCTAATTCGCCTGTAGTTCTTAAAACATCAGTTAGCGTAATAATATCTGCACGAATACCCTTACTAAACAAGTCTAAAATTGAGGAAAAAATTTTTTGATTTTGTAGTGAATAAAAATTTTCGGGACGCAATAGTCGTGTTACAGAGCCTACTGCATCCCAATCAAGAAGTAACGCCCCTAACGTTGCTTGTTCAGCTTCTAGGTTATGGGGCGGAACTCTATCTTTAAGAGATTGAGCCATAAAGACTTATTCTTCTGAAGAACCTTCATCAGCTGATTCAGCAGATGCTTCTTCTGTTTCAACTGCAGCTTCTTCAGTTTTTACTTCTTCATGTCTTCTAGGTTTTCTTTCGTTGTGTTTTGTTTCAGCAACTTGTTCTTGTGCTTCAACAATCACTTCAACTTCTGCAACTGCAGATTCATATAAACGAATAGTAATAGTAAACTTTCCAACTGTCTTGATAAGTGAACCTGGAATATCGATTCGTTTACGCTCAATTTCATGTCCTTCTTTTGATAGAAGATCCATAATTGTTTGTGTACTTACTGCACCGTAAAGTTTTCCATTAGGTCCTGCAGGTACAGATACTTTTAAGCTGAGTGCTTGTAACTTATCTTTAAGACTTGCAGAGTCTTTGCGTTTAGCTTCTTTTTTTGCTTCAATTTCAGCTTTTCTGCCTTCAAAGTGAGCAACTGTTACGTCATTATATGGTAGAGCAAGGTTGCGAGGAAACAAAAAGTTTCTTGCATAACCTGTTGCAACATTTTTTACATCACCTTCTT
>CAYJNB010000084.1:0-8561 GCA_964371205.1 uncultured Treponemataceae bacterium | reverse complement strand
CTTTCAATTACATTTAAGTGTCCAAATGTTGGAGGGTCAAAAGAACCCGGAAATATTGCTTTAACCATAATAATAATGTAGTATTTGTTTAAAAAGTATTCAAGGACTCATTGACGAATTTCAAAACAAAGTATAAGATGTATAGTATGAAAATAAAATATTTTACAATACTTTTTGTTATTGCTATATTTGCAATATCCTGTCAGTCAACTCCAGTTGAACAACAAATTGAAGTTGTCGATTCTGAGCCACATGCTGCAGCTCAGCCGACAAATGAACAAGAGGAAGAAATTTCTGAACCAGTTGAAGTAAAAGATCCTGTTAAATCTGAATACGAACGTTCTATAGAAAATTTACAAGGAACAGTAACGGAAGAAGAGTTTAATGCCGATAAAGAAGCTGTACTTGGAATTATTGCAGAATTAGATGCTGCGATGAATGAAAGAGATTATACTGTTTGGTTAAACTATCTTACACCAACATCTAAGAGGTATTGGTCAAACCAACAAAATCTCAACGTTTTGAATATTAAGTTAGCTGGCAGAAGTACAAGGATAAGAAATCTTCCAGATTACTTTTTATACTTTTTTATTCCTTCACGCGAAGGTGTATCAGTTGATGAGATTCGATATCTTTCTGAAACTGTAATAAAAGTTGTTCACATTGATGGTGAAACTGAACTTGTGTATTATACTTTTGAAAAAATTGATGGTAAGTGGCTTTTAAGCCTTGATACGAATATTTAAGGAGAAAACATGAAAAAGTTTTTTTGTATTTTAGCAATCTTGTCCTGCCTTTTTGCTTTGGTAGCTCAAGAATCAACAACAGTTGAACAACAATATCTTTCTGCACCAGAGGATATTGTTATTACAGAATTGGCCGCTTCACCAGATAGAGACAATAAACTCGTTGCATTGCAGTATATTGAACGTTCAATCGAGAGTAACCGTAAGACACCAGAAATGACAATGGCTCTTTCTGAACTTGCAGGCGAAGGCACCTATAATGCTACAAGACTTGAAGGTCGTGTTGTTAATAACTATAGCGATGTTCGCATTAGAGCGAGTGAATTACTTGGTCAAATGGGTACACCTGAAGCACAAGATGTGTTACAACAAATTATTCATGTGGATAATGAACCTTCTGTTGTAGCTGCAGCTATTCGCTCAGCTGGAGAGAATGGAATTGTTGAGGATAATAACATTGTCGACGTTATTGAAATGGCTCACAGAAAATTTTCAATTCTTAATCCGACTAGTAGCTTGGCTTTAGAAGTACTGAATGCAATTGAAATGCTTGCTCCAAAAGTAGATGATAAAAGTGCTATGGTAAGAACAGCTGCAGAGATTGCAACTAATTACCGCTATGTTCGACCAGTTCGCGAAAGAGCTCAAGAAGTAATTCGAACACTTTCAGGTTCTTGATTACTCTATTTCTTTTTTTAATTTAAGAGATCTTAGAAAAGCGTTTTTAAGTATTACTTAAGAACGCTTTATTTTTTTTGTAGATTCTATAAGGACTATTTTCTTATGTTGAGTTATAGGCACGCCTTCCATGCAGGTAATCACGCTGATATTTTAAAGCATGTAACACTGAGTATTCTGCTCGATCATTTTACACAAAAAGATAAAAGTTTTACGTATGTTGACACACATTCTGGTGCTGGAGTTTACCAGTTAAATAGTGAAGAAGCACAAAAAACACTAGAGGGAAAAACAGGCATAGAAGCAGTTCTTGAGCATTTAATTGACAATAATGAGAAAAATAGTGCTATTATAGTTCCGAGGCCGCTACAGCCCTATATTGAGCTCTGTAAGGCCGAATATGTAGGGATGCGCTATCCTGGTTCTCCAGAAATAGCTTATCAGCTAAGTAGAGTCCAAGATTCTCTTATATTAAGTGAATTGCATCCCACAGATTTTGAGTTTTTAGAGTCTTATATGGGTGGAGATAAACGGGTCCATATACATAAAAGAAATGGATACGAGCTACTAAAGGCAGTTTCTCTTCCTGCACGTTCCTTAGTATTGATAGATCCTAGCTATGAAACAGATTCTGATTATAAAAATGTTATAAGCGCTGTGCAGTCGCTTTATAAAAGGTGCTCCACTGCTACAATTGCCGTGTGGTATCCCCTAGTTGGTAGACGATCCTTAGAAACAAGTGAATTGAAGGAGAGACTGTCTTTACTGGTTCCGTTACAAGAGAAGTATCTATGTGCAGAGTTTTCCAAAAACAATACAGATTCAAGCCAGGATACTGAATATGGTATGAGTGGGTCTGGTATGGTTATTATTAATCCGTCTTGGCAGTTAGATTCAAAACTTACAGAATCTCTTTCGTGGCTAGCACAGTTATTACATATGCGGTTTAATGTGCAGTTTGAGGCTTAATTTAATGTATGATTTTTTAGACTTTTCTTTGGCAGAAGCAAAACAACAAGATTTAGATGACATTATGCATATTGAACATAACTCATTTACCGAAACTGTTGTTGAGTCTCGGAATGTTTTTTCTGAACGTATAAATGTTTTTTCAAAAGGTTTTTTACTGTTACGTTACAAAGACAAAACGGTTGGATATTTTTGTACGGAATTATGGAAAGATTGCAAGCTCCCCTATTCTACAGCGGATTTTGCTCTAGGACACTCTGCATCAGCTTTATATACTCCAAAAGGATCAAGTCTATATATAGCATCTATGGGAATCTTACCTGAATTTCGAGGTGGTGGTATCGGAAAATTTTTATTTTCTGCAAGCTTAGAAAAAATTACATCTTCAGTTCCAACAGTAAAAAAGCACATATTGTTAGTAAATGAAACATGGTTACCTGCTCGTACTATTTATAAAAAAGCTGGGTTTAACGAAGTTCAAATACTCGAAAACTTCTTTGACACAAAAGAAAAAACGCCCCAGAATGGAATTATTATGGAGCGTTTGTATAACAAATACTAGTGTAATTTACTAAGCCTACATATGTTATTGTTGCAGTTTTTTTACAATTTCTGCTATTGAACTATCAGCCTTATCGTTGTCAACCTGACAAGTACCAACCTGTTTGTGTCCGCCACCACCATAGCTAGCGCAAATTGCTCCAATGTCAACATTACAAGTACGGTTTAGGACACTATATCCGATAGCTAATGAAACATTTTGTTTTGCTCTACCATCAACAACCCATACAGAAACATTTTGCTCTGGATAAAGACTATAGATATAAAAGCGATTTCCTGCATTAATTGATTCAACATCTCGCAAATCAGTTACAATGACATTTCCTTCAATTTTTGTGTGTTTTTTAAGCATTGCATCAAACAGTTTTGCTTGTTCAAAATAGCAATCTACCCGCTCTTTTACATCGGGAAGCTCTAATATGTCTTTTAAAGGCATTTCTGCACATTTTGTTAATAGGTCTTCCATAAGTGCTAGATTAGATACAGTAAAATCTCTAAAGCGTCCAAGTCCAGTTCTAGGATCCATTATAAATCCCAAAAGAACTCCACCAGTCGGATTTAAAACTTCTTCTCTACTTAATGCACCTGAATCCACCTTATCGCAGTCTGTTACTAATTCTTCAAAGTGTGCAATATCATGTGAATCTTTGTAATATTCAAATATTACACGCGCACAGGAAGGTAGCACACGTCTATCACCAGGAATATCCTCTCCTTTTACTCTTTCAATTTCGCTTGAATGATGATCAAACCACATACCACAACCTTTTATGTATGGAACATTGGCTAAAACGTCGTCTGCAGTTACTTCAATCTTACCGTCTTGCATATCCTTAGGATGAACAAAAGTCCAGCGATCTATTACTCCCAATTCTTTTAGCAGAGCACCGCAGGCTAATCCATCAAAGTCAGAACGTGTTAATAATCTCATAACTTCTCCTTTAAATATTCTCTCTTTCAGTATAACGGTATTTATTTTACTTGTCAAAGAAAATTTTTTTAGCTAAACTGAATATTAGTAAACTAGTTATATGCGTTAATAATAAATTGATATACACTTTGTAATATTGTACTTGGGTCTTTAGGTGTAGTAAATATTTCTAAAGAAATCCAACCTTGATAGTTCAGTTTTTTTAATTCCTGTATAGCTGGCTTATACAAGTGCAACTCTTCATCAACTGGCCAAGAGCCATCCATACGGTTTATATGAACATGCGAAATAATATTAATATGCTTTCTTATAAGGCCTTCCCAGCTATCTGTCTCATCAACTGTGTTATGAAAATCAAACATCGATGAAATATGCTTGGAATTAATTGTATCAATTATCTCTTTTGTGTCAGAAATCGTGTTTATTATATTAGATTGCGATCTATCTAATGCCTCCAAACAAATTATTGAGGATGCAGCTTTTGCAAACGGTTCTAGTTCTTGCATTGACTCAATAAAATATTTTTTTGCTTCTGCTTCTGTTACAGGAGCAACAGCATTTCTTGCCTTTGGAGAGCCAAAAATCAAGCACCCTCCTCCGAGCGTTGCAGAAAGTTCTAAAAGCCTTTTTATATGATCAATGGCTTTTTGTCTTTTTGAGTTGTCCTGTGATGTAATATGTAAGCCTTCTGGTTTTGTTAATAACCAATGTAAACCAGCAAATTTTAATCCACTATTGCGTAAAGCATTTTGAGCAAGATTTGCAGCACTTGGAGGTAATGTGAATGGTTCTGTATCAATACTAAATGGTGCAATTTCGATGCCAGTGAATCCTTGCTGTGCAATTATATCACATTGAATTTCAAATGGAGTGTTTCCAAATAGCTCATTGCATACGGATAATTTTAAGCTTGAGTCTTGAGTAAGTTGTTTCATGCTTACTGCGCTCCTCCTGCATTTTCTATGTTTAGGGCGCATTTTTGTGCTTTTAGTGTAACTTCCATAGCTTTAAAAGCTGCTTCTTGTGTCATTGCATTCTCGCTTCGGTTAATACAATCTAAAATAAGGTTAGCAAAATAAGGAAAACCACATTTTCCTGAAGCATTATATTTTTCTTCGCTCTCATCGGTTACTACAAAGACATGGTCTCCTTCTTTGTCAGTAGCAACATTTATATATTTTCGAATTTCAATGTAGCCTTTTGTTCCAATAATAAATGTTCTGCCATCTCCCCAAGCACCAAGTCCTTTTGGGGTAAACCAGTCAACTCTAAAATAGCCAGAAATGCCATTATCGCATTCTAGAACAACTTCTCCAAAGTCTTCAAAATTAGGGTATTCCTTATTATTATAATTTGCTACTCTACTAGAAACAATTTCTGCATCTTTTGCCTTGGCGTAATGGAGTATTTGTTCAATTTGGTGAGACCCAATATCAGTAATTATTCCACCATATTCTTCTTTTTCAAAAAACCATGAAGGTCTATTTTCTTTATCTATTCTATGTGGTGCAAGTGTCATAATTTGAACAATGTCACCAATTTTTCCTTCATCGATTAACTGCTGAGTATATACTGAAGCTTCCACATGTAATCGTTCGCTAAAATAAATCATAAATTTTTTATTAGTTTCTTTAACTGTCTGTTTAACTTTTTCTAGTTGATCTAATGTAGTACAAGCTGGCTTATCGCAAAAAAAATCTTTACCATTTTTCATGCTAAGGATACCTATATCTGCTCTTTTATTTGGAATGCTTGCTGTAGCAATCATTTTTAATTCAGGATGAGTATAGATTTCTGAGTCATCTTTAGCAATTTTAACATTTGGATAGGAATCTAAGAATTTTTTTATTTTTGCTGGGTCTGAGTCCCAAACTAGTTCTATCTCAGCTCCAGATTCTACTAATCCATTACACATACCATAAATATGCCCATGGTCAAGACCGATAACTCCAACTTTAAAATCACCTGGTTTGCACACAGCTTTTGCTTTCCCTTTTGGAGCATAGTTTTGTCCATCTGCTTTTTTTTGCATTTTTTTTCCTTTGTTATATTATTTATTTATTTTTACCGAATTACCATCTATGTAATTACATTGTGCAAATTCACGAATGGTTTGAGTTTTTGAATCAGAAAGAATTTGGAACAAAATCTCTGCGCTTCTCTTTCCAATTTGTCCTCCATTTAAGTCTATGCAGGTATAGTTATTGTTACCAGTTTGAGCCCAGCTTGGATGACCCAAAATAATAATTGAGATTTCTTTCTCTTTGTTACATGATGCTAAATAGTCTATAGCACCGGATGCTTGCATATTGTGCCCAAAAATTATTGCAGTAATAGATGGATTTTCGCTTAGAGTTTTTTTTGTTAGCTCAAATCCTTCTTCGTAACCAAATTTCCCGAGTGTAATTGTATAATTATCTAATCCTGCATTATTCATTGTATTTTTAAATGCTGCAAGGCGCTCACCTATTCCACCAAAATCAGCATCCCACCCAATATATGCAATATTTTTATGATTTTTTTCGATTAATGTGTGTACAGCAAGTTCTATACCTGCATAGTTTTGTGTAAGTACACAGCTACAATCAAGACTTGGCATATCTCTATCTGCAATTACTAGTGGAGCACCAAATGCAATCAGGTTCTTTATAGTTTCAAGACCTTGCTCACTTGGAACTATAATATAACCATCCACACGCTGCCGTTCCATTTTATCAATTATATCTTTTTCGCGGATTGGGTCATCAAAGGTATTACAGATAGAAAGAATATATCCATGCTCATAAAATACTTTCTCAATTTCTAAAACCATCTCTGTAAAAAAATGATTCTGAAATTGAGGAATTAAAACAGCAATAATATTACTACTCTTACCCTTTAGTGATGAGGCTGCATTACTTTTAACATAATGTAACTCTTTTGCAGCTTTCTCTACTTTTTCTCTTAACTCTTTGCTAATATACCTATTTTTGGCACCATTAATTACATAAGAAACTGTTGCAGGTGTTACTCCCGCATATGAGGCAATATCTTTTAATGTAGCATATTTTCTTTTTTTCATAAAATTATAGCTTAAGCAAACGTTTACTTAAGCTATTTTATCATAAGAATTTTATGAATGCAAGTATAATTTATGAAATAGTTGTAGACATTCTAGAATTAAATGTTTCGCCTGCTTTTAGCTGTAAAAGGTTTTTCTTTTTTGTCCACTCTTTATCTGCATCAATATAATCAGGTAATGTATGCCACGGTTCTATGCACACAAACTGAATAGTTTCAGTTTTGAAGCTCCATAATAATACATACGGATACCCTTCTATATCAACTTCTACTTTACGATTGCTTCCTTTCTCTTGAAGTGTGAGTGTTTTACTAGTCAATTTTGTTAAAGGTAAAGCTCCATTTACAAACATATCATCAGTAACTGCTATTTTATCTTCATTTATAAGAAATGGCATTGTGTTTCCATTTGGGTATCCTTCTCCTATCATTTCGACTAGGTCGATTGTTTGTGCAGAGTCAAATACTATTTCATAATCAGAAGTTCTTTTGTCTGCACTGAATGGACAAGTAAATGCTGGATGGTAACCAAGGCCAAAAGGCATAGTTTTATTTCCTGTATTTTTTATTCTCACGGAATGATGTAATGTTTCACCTTCTAGTAGAAAAGTTTGTTCTGCATAAAACTCAAAAGGAAAAACATTTTCTGTGTCTGTGAACTTATATGCAAATGTTACAGATGTATTGTCAGATGTTTCGCTTACTAGTTCATGTTCGTAGTCTCGCAAGCATCCATGTAGTTTACCATTGTATTCTTTGCCTTCATAGGTAAATATTTGATCTGTTATACGACCTGTCCAAGGAAATAAAATAGGTGCTTGCCATGGCCAAACATCTGGATTGCGGTTCCATAATCTTTCGGTTCCATCTGCAGTTTTAATTGAGGCTAATTCTGCTCCAAGTGAATTAATAGTTACACTTAATTTTTCATTTGTAATTGTTTTTAACATGAGAATCTCCAATACATAGGAGTATAAAATGTAAGAAAGGTAAAGTCAATGTAAATCTATATTTTTTGTATTTCATCAACTTCTAGATAGTACATAGTATTTCCATCAAATTCATAACTTGAAAGAATCCCCTCAACCATAATTGGTGTATCTAATTGTGGGTAATTTTCATCGATATTTTCTTTATTCGACAATAAAAACTCTATACCTTGTTGGCAACAATTAGCTGCATCTCCAACCATCACATAATTAAAATGACGTTGAATATAATCAGAATAACCTCGATAAAAGAATCCTTTAATTCGGATATTCTTACCAACATAATTTTCGGGATTAATAAAAATTTCAAATAACATAGAGTACGCCATATTAGATCCCATTTTTGAAAGATCTATATCTACCCTGCTACTTCTACTAAATGCGAAGTTAAAACATACCAAACTCAACAAAACTATAAGTACGATTTTTTTCATCTTTTTTTTCCAAAAACTAAATCTATACCATAACATAATAAAAATACAGCAATATTGATTGCAACTATAGTTGAACCTACCGGTGTATCTGATAGTATTGAAGTTATAATTCCTGTTACTGCACAAAAAACAGAGATACAAGCTGAAAAAATTGTAACAGATTTAAAGCTCTTAAACAAGCGCATTGCAGAAA
>CAYJNB010000083.1:0-8613 GCA_964371205.1 uncultured Treponemataceae bacterium | reverse complement strand
ATAGAAAAAATTGCTGTGTATACGGTGGGGCAGCTCAAAAACGATTTTGAAGCAATCTTTGCCGATATTAGCAAGCAGTTTGCAGGTAAAAAAATTGTTGCCAGAAGCTCTTCTAAAAACGAAGACTCTTTCGAAACTTCCAATGCCGGTCACTTCGAAAGTGTGCTCAACATAGATAGTACCAGTAAAGCAGAGGTAAAAGCTGCCTTAGAGGCGGTTGCTTCTTCTTACTGCAAAGAAAGCGATGTAGACTTAGAAGAGCAAATATTAGTGCAAACTTTTACGACCGACGTTGTGTACAGTGGTGTTGTGTTCACACGCGATATTCAGCAAAATCGACCGTATTATGTTATAAATTATGATGACGACGGTAAGACAGACTCAGTAACCAGTGGCGTTGGCGGCAAAACGATTTGGGTAGCACAAAATTACGCAGAATCGGACATTCCAACAGAGTGGAAACCGCTTTTAAAGGCGATAAACGAGCTTGAATCCCTTTTAAAAGACATGATGCTCGATATTGAGTTTGCCATAAACAATAAGGGCGAAGTTATTCTTTTTCAAGTGCGCCCCTTGGCGGCAAATTATAGATTCAATAAAGATCAAGAAAATGACTTGTTTTTTACTCTAAAAGATTCAGCTTTAAAAACGTACAACGACTTGTGTCAAGATTCAACCAGACGCATTTTTTCGGACATGGCATTTTGGAATCCTGCAGAGATTATTGGCGATAATCCGCGAAACTTAGACTATTCGCTGTACAGAGAAATTATAACCAATAGGGCGTGGACAAAGGGACTCGCTCCCATGGGCTACAACTACATTGACGATGACCTAATGTACCGTGTAGCAAACAAGCCATATATCTCTGCAGAGTACTCATTTTTAGCCCTCATGCCGCAACAATTGAGCGAAAAAACACGCGCAAAGTTACTCCGCTTTTATTGCGATAAGCTTTTGGCTGACCTAACTACCCACGATAAAATTGAGTTCGAAATTGTTTTAAGTTGTTACGATTTTGAAACTGAAGAGCGCTTAACTGAACTCAAAGAAAAAGGCTTTACCGATTCTGAAATACAAGAAATTCAGCAAGCTCTTATAGAGCTTACAAAAAATAGTATTAGCAGCTTTAATACCGTTCTTACAGAAGATATGGATTCTCTTTCTAAGCTCGAAAAAGCGCGAGAAGAAGTATCTCTTAATCAGCGGATCCGCATTGCAGACTATACAAAAGACATTAAAAAGCTTATTAAAGCAATTAAAAAATGTGGAACCCCACAATTCTCTCGTCAAGCACGCTATGCTTTTATTGCGCGATCCATGGGTAACTCCTTGGTAAAAAAAGAGGTTGTAAGTCAAACTGAATGGGATTCTTTTATGGCAGGCTTAGAAACGGTTGCCACCTCTTTCGAAAGCGACTTTGATTCCTTCCTTGATGGAACACTGAGTCGTACCGAATTTAACAAGACATACGGGCACCTAAGAGCCGGCACCTACGATATTCGCACTCCGCGCTACGATAAGATGGATTTTTCTATTCAATCGAGCAATAAAACTACAAAGCATAAAAAAGAGTCGGGCACTCTACCTCAAAAAGAGATAGAAGACATGCTTGCTACCTTGCCATTTAAGATTTCGTACACTGATTTTATTAGTTTCTTAAAAAAAGCCTTTGAACAGAGAGAAAATTTTAAGTTTATCTTTACAAAATCACTGAGTTTGGCAATTGAACTTATGGCTGACTGTGCACAACTTGTAGGTATAGACCGCAATAAGATTTCTTACCTCGAATTACCCGAGATTCTTGCAGCAAAGCAGTATAAATCGACTAACGAAGTACGTGATTTTTGGAATCTTATTATTGCTGAGCGTAAAATTCGCTATGGACTTAATTCAAAGGTTATTTTGCCTCCGGTTATTACTAACTCGAGTGATATTAACTTTATTAAGCAAGAAGAATCTCGACCAAACTTTATAACCGAAAAGTCAGTGAGTGGCTCTGTTGTAGTGCTCGAAGACGAGTTACAAAAAGATATTACCGATAAAATTGTTGTAATAGAAAAAGCAGATCCCGGTTTTGACTGGATTTTTGCAAAGGGAATAAAAGCGCTCATTACTAAATACGGTGGAGTTGCTTCTCATATGGCTATTCGCTGTGCTGAGTTCGAAATTCCAGCTGCAATTGGCTGTGGAGAAAAAATCTACACCTATGTACGAGAATCAGAGCGTGTTGAGCTTGATTGCAAAAATGGCAAAATTAGCGAGGTACTGTAATGAAGATAGCCTTTATTACGCAGCGCGAAGAACTTGATAAGTATGGCGTACCTATTGATGTACTTGAGTCGCCATACATTTCATTTTTAGCGGAATTGGGTTTTACTCCGCTTCCTGTTTCTAACTTTATATCCCTAGACTCGATCGAACGCCTATTCGAAATAGATTGCCCAAAACTCTTAGTGCTAGGCGGTGGTGGTTCCCTCCAAAAAGATTTTTATGATGCAGACTATGGTTATACCGAGCAAGTAAACAGAGATAAACTGGAGGCTCGATTACTAGAAGATGCTCTTAAAAAAAAGATACCTATTTTAGCAATATGCCGTGGCATGCAGTTTATAAACGGCTACTTTGGCGGCAAGGTATCAAAACTTGCAAATCTTACAGAAGAGCGTCCAATGGGCAAGGATCATCCAGTACAAGTACTAGCAAACGGGAGTACTTGCAAGGTAAATAATTTTCATAATGACGGTATTTTCACTGAAAATTTGTGCAGCCTAGCCAAGGCAAGCCATGTAGATACCATAAACAATGTAGTAGAAGCTTTTACCATGCAAGAAAAGAGGATTTTAGCACTACAGTGGCATCCCGAAAGACGATTCGAAGCGCAAGCCGACAGGCAGGCTTCTATAGAACTGGTTCAAAATTTTTTAAAAGCAAACCTCTTGTAGGCTTGCTTTAGTAGAGGAGCATATATGAAAGGATTAATTCTTGCTGCAGGGCAGGGAACACGATTAAAGAAGTACACAGAAAATTTGCCAAAGGGCATGCTCGAGTTTTGTGGCAAAACAATAATTGAGCGACAAATCGAGACGTACAGAAGAAATGGCATAACAGACATTATTATTGTAAAAGGCTTTGCTGCAGATAAAATTGCATACGACGGGGTAACATACTACACCAACGAAGAGTTTGCAACAACAAACATGGTTGAGTCCCTTTTAAAAGCAAAATCGGAATTTACCGACGATATTATTGTAAGTTACTCAGATATTCTCTTTTCCGACGAAATGCTCAAAGGAATGATAGCGTCTACTGCTGAATTTGCCTGTGCAGTTGATACTAACTGGGAAGAATACTGGACAATGCGTTATGGCAGAGCCGACTTTGATACCGAAAGCCTCAAGGTTTCTGCAGAAGGCAATATAACCTCTCTTGGCTTACCCGATGTAGCACCTGCAGAAATTGATGCACGCTATGTTGGCTTACTCAAATTTTCTAAGTCTGGTTGCGCAAAAATTGTAGATATTATGGAAGGTGCGTATACTGAGTTTGCAGATAAGCCCTGGCAACAATCAGGCAAAACAATTAAACAAGCCTACATGACAGACCTTCTTAACGCCCTTATCGAAGACAAAAATCAAGTTAAAGCCGAATTTTTTAAGAACGGTTGGGTAGAATTTGACACAAACGAAGACTACGAAACAACTGTTTCTTGGGTAGAATCCGGAGAGCTTAAAAAGTTAATTGAGCTGTTGTAAGCAACTGTCGAAATTGAATCTAAGAAAGTAAGAGGGCTGTCTAAAAAGATTAATAATTTGAAAGACAGCCTTTTTTACGATTAGCAAGACTTATGAAAGTCTTTTTTTTATAATTGAATATGCATTTTTTCTATGAGATATACATAGCATAAGAATGATAAATCTATTATCTTGTATTTCAGCTATCAGCCGATAATCTCCAACCCGATATCTCCACAAGTTTTTTAAATTTTCAACAAGTGGTTTACCTTGTGCTTTAGGATTTTCTTTTGTTTCTAAAGAATCAATAAACTTAGCGATTCTCTTTTTTATTGAATTGTCTAAATTGTTGAATTCTCTTTCTGCATCACGAGCAAATTCAACTCTATAAGCCATATGTATTTTTTATTTCTTTCCAAGGAGTAGTCTCCATTTTACCGCCCCTTACTGCTTCAGATCTTTGCTGTGCGATATACACTAGTTCCATGGTATCTAGTTGTTCTATTAATGCTTGTTGAACATAGTAAGATTTTGTTCTATCTGTTGCTTGAGCAAGGTTATCTAATCTTTCATACACTTCATCGGGAATTCTAACTGATAGTGTCATAATATGCTCCTAATTTTCTGTAATACATGTATTACAAATATAAACCTAAACATTAAAATATGCAAGCTAGTATATTAGCAAAAGTTTAATCCCTAAAATTTCTTAGCGCGCTCAATCATAAAGTCGGCAGTTTTTTCTCCGGCAAGGCCTTCGTACATCCACGCTTCTGCGCGTGCTTTTTTACGCCCTTCTGCTAATTCTTTGCTATCTGAAAGTGATGTAATAACATTTTCGATATTTGCAAAATCACTCTCTTCAAGTTTTTTTCCAATTTTTGGCAAAATTTCGAACTGCCATGGCATAACAGGTGGGTCAAAGAGAGTTAAGTCGTACGCATCATAAGGGCGCAAATCAAATTCGTCGCTTGCATACAAAAATGGTTTATTGCGTAAGAACACGTAGTCAAATATAATTCCAGAAAGGTCAGAAATCATAATGTCTGAGCGAGCAATCGAAAGTGTGTTGTCTTTATTGTAGTCCCACTCAATATTTGGCCTATCTTTATAGCGTAATTCTAAAGCTTCTAAAACAGCAGGTTCAGATTTTTTTGATTGTGGGTGAGGGCGAATAATTATATGAAAGGCAGACTGTGCCAAAGGATCTAATAGTTTTTCTCCATATAAACTCAACAAGCCACTTTTTCCCCAAGTTGGAGAAACCAGTACAGTAAAAGGCTTATCTAATTTCTCTTGTTGCTTTATTTCTTCGTTAAAACCTTTTTGCAGAGTATCAAGATACGAACAGCCAACAGTTACCAATTCTTTTTGTGGTATGTTTCGCTTTTCTTCGAGTAAGCGAATATCTTTTTTTTGATAGTCTCCAGTAAGTAGCACTGAATCAAAATAATCCAACCCAAAAAGGCGGTATACGGTTGCATCCCGAACCATGTGCACGACATGTGAGTAGTGTTTTACGCCTTTTGAGCGCTTTAATTGGTATACGTTCAAACCGGGAGTTGTCATTAAGCATACCTTCGCTTTCAAAAAGTTTAGGCGTGCAATAGCGGTATTTCCCTCTCCAATGTACTCTGGTTTTACATAGGTGTAATTTGCGCTAAAGGCAGGGTCGTCTTTTACTGTGGTATAGTAGATTACTTCTTCGCTTTTTTGTTCAAATGCTTCTAAAACTGGCAAAAAGAGGCTAATGTATTGGGAGCCTTCGCAAAAAATCACATGATTATGCGTATCGCTCATGGCATCTGATTTTTTTCCGGTTATTACAAACTTAAATTTAATAATAAAGGCTCTTCCCACAAAGTAAAGGGTTGTGAACAGCCCAATCATTACTGAAAACAGCATACTTCCTGTTCCCGGATCAATGTACAATGGATACATACTCATTTTTCTATTCTCCAATTTTCAGGGTTAAATAAATTATCTTTAACATGCCAGAACACATTTCCGAGGTTAAAGGTATTTAAGCTATGATCACGCGGCATTGGTGCATAAAAATGCGAGACTAAGATTCCCTCATCTTTTATAGATGGGTCAAATAATTTACCAGTAAAAGGATTTATTGCATTATTTATTACATCTTTTGTTGCTAAATAAGGCACATCAGCATTTGTCATAAAGGTGTTGTCAATTTTTAATGGATCATTTTGATTAAAATCTTTTACAAAAAGAAAAGCATTAAATCGTATTGGGTTAAACTGTTTATATTCTTCTTTTTCGCTAAATTTACTGTAGGACTCAGGTAATTTTAGTGAATGGCCATGGTCTGAAACAAGAATAATTTTTGTATTATCGTATACGTCGTTCTCTCGTAAATAATCGAACCATTCTGCAATTTTTTTTATAGATGCTGCATTTATATGATAATTTACGTGAGTTGTTTCATTTTTCCAAATATCTGGTCCTTTATCTGTAACTGATTGAACAGGCTCATATTGCGGATACTGTAAAAATGTGGGCTCATGTGTTGCTTTGCTACTAATAAATGTAAACGTTGGTTTATCTGAATTCAATCCAGTAGTTTCTGGTAAATAATCAAGAGAGGAATAGTTATCGATAAAATTTTTATAAGAAGGGTTAATTGATTCTAATTTCCACCAACGCCCGTTATCATAGAGTGCACCCCTCAATGCAGTAGGAAGCATTCTAAAGAATGAGAATAAAATAAGGTTTCGTTCCAAAAATTCGCCCTGCTTTATTAGCTCAATGTTGTGTTCTTGTGTCCATTCTAGTGTTTTTGTTCCAACTACATTTCGTGCTGATACTCCAGGTATACCTGCAAATATACTATTGTCAGTAATCCAACTATAGTTTGCCCATGATGCATCCGTGATGGTAACCTCAAAATTATTATCTGAAAAAAGTGTTGGGAGTACTAATAGAGACTCATTATGCTTTTTAATAAGAGATTCGTCTTTTCTCTTGTTTAATTCTAAAGGTGTATATTCGTACCCACCATGAAGAGGTGGAATGCCTGTAATTGTATCTCGGCCAATAGAAACGGTGTTAGGATAAAAGGTAAAACCATCAAATTGTTTTTTTGTTTCTGGTAGCTCTTCAAATATATATGGTACAAAGGCACTAACTGCTCTATCAAGCATTATTACAACAACATTTTGTTCATCTTTTGACAGATTATATACTATATCACCAGTTTTACTCGTACCTGCATGCTTTTCGTAGTCTGAAAACACTGATTGAATAGTTATTGTATTATATATAGTTAGAGAAATCATTGTAAAAGATACTATTCCAAAAAGCGGTAAAAGTATTTTTGATAATTTTACATACAATAACAAAATGACTATTGCAGCATAAGCACAAAATAAAATAACATCTATTAGTAATTGTTTTACTGCAGGCATTCGCGGTATGCCTGTTTCAAACTGAAGTGTAGAAGAAATATTGCCATAATTTCCTGTGAGTATAAATGTATCGACTAGCGTCAGTACTAATATTGCTGCCAATAATACTGTTAAAAAGTTCTTAACTCGCTCAGAGAAAAGTATGTAGATTGCTGGAATCCAAAAGGCAAAGAATCCTATTGCTTGGAATAGTGGAAACTGTAAGAGTACTATAGGGTTTGTGTAATTTTCTATAAAAGAAAACTCCTGTGGAGAAGATGCAATAAGTGCTGAAGGAATAAAAAGCCCACTTAGGGCAAACAATCCAATGCAAGAAACTGTAAAAATGTATGTTCTTCTTTTTGAGTCAGAAGAAAGATTTTTGAATAAAGCAGTATCGATTAGTGCAAATAATTTAATTCCAAAAGGTATAGCTATAACTAGTACGGTTAGTACGCTAATAAAGAGCTTAATTTCCATTGGTTGTTTCGTAAAGAATAATACATAGAAAAACGCAATAATAATTACAACAGTTACAAGAATATAAAGAAAAACACCAGGTTTTTTTGTTTTGTTTATAAGATTTTTAACAAGAGAGCAAAGGTTATTACAAGTCCAATATAAAACTAATCCAGCAGGGCTTGAATAAAGTAATACTAAGAATAAGCCTCCCATTACATATAGTTGTATTTTCTCTCTACGAGTAAAACCTGCTGCATAAATAACACTTGCAAGAATATTAACAAGTGTCATAATAAAAGGAAGTATATTTATAGATAGGGACCCTACCGTCAATAAGGCATCCGGTGCACTTAAATCTGGAATAAAGAAAAAGCTCTGATCTCTTAAGGCATCTAGGTTAGATAAAAAACTATATGCAGCAATAAAAAATGGTACTTGAATCATTAGCCCAATAGTACTTCGGAGAGCAAAAGCAGGATGATATTTATTTTGCTTATAAAAGGTAGAAAGAATCATGTACTGTTCGTCGCCTTTAAATACAGATTTAATCCGATCAATACCTCCTTTCATACCACTTTGAATATCACGTTCTTTCTTTTGCCATTTTTCTGCTACATTATATAAGGGAAGAGAGATTATTTGTACTACAACACTGAGTGCAAGTATAGAAAATCCAAGATTTTCTACAACTTTAGTAAATAAAAAGAAAATCATTTCTATAATAATTGTTATAGGATATATTAGTATTTGGTATAACATTAGGTTTCCCCTCAATTGGTTAAAGCTTAAAGAGTTATTCTACCTTCTTTTACTTTATTTTTCAATAGTACAGTTTAATTCGAAAAAATCAAATTTGACAACTAAGCGTGTAACTGGTATACTTTTAGAATGATAGCACCACATATTTCTAATGCGCTTGTTTCTTCTTCTTGGATTCGAAAAATGTTCGAAGAAGGAAACAAGCTTCGTGCGCAATTTGGCGCAGATAAGGTTTTTGATTTTAGTTTAGGTAA
>CAYJNB010000082.1:0-8645 GCA_964371205.1 uncultured Treponemataceae bacterium | reverse complement strand
TAGCATAACACTTGATGTACCATTTGAAATTACCGCACCCCCTCCTGTATCTCCATTTTCATTCGGTGACGGTGCAACCGGTAGAACTATTACTGGGTATACTGGAAGTGAATTAAATGTAGTTATTCCAGCTGTTGATGCAGAAGGATTACCTGTTACAGAGATTTCTAGTTTGACACCAAATAATACTGACCTTATTAGTATTACGATTCCAGAAGGAATAAAAGTAATTAATAGCTATGTATTTGATGACATGCCTGATCTTGCACAGGTGAGTTTACCTAGTACTTTAACTATTATAGGACAAGATGCTTTTAATAATTGCCCTAGTTTAACCAGCATAACAATTCCTGCGGGAGTTACAGAGATAAGATCTGGAGCGTTTGCTGATTGTAGCGCACTAACAATAACTTGCGAAATTCAAGAAGCTAATAAACCTGCTAAATGGGCAAGTGACTGGGCAACTGGTGTTAACAGCATTATATGGGCTACTCCAATTGCAGAATTAGAGTATGTACTTCGAACTGTTAATGTAGATGTTTTCTATGAAATTTCACTAAAAACGGGATCTACTGGTAAGGTAATTATTCCTGCTAAATATAATGATGGAACTAATGGTGAATATCCTGTACAAATTGATGTAAGTGCTTTTGAAAATGCGACTGGTATTACATCTGTTGTTATTGAAAGTGGCATTACAGAAATACCTAAAGATGCTTTTAGAGGTTGTACAAACTTACTAACTGTATTTATTCCTAGCACTGTAACAAGTATAGAAGAAAACGTATTTTTTGGAGCAACAAGCTTAAAAATATATGCTGAAGTTTTAGAAGTAAATAAACCGAGTGGATGGCAAGATTTTTGGGCAAATATAAATGGAAATGATGCACCAATTTTATGGGGGCAGTCAGCTCCATAAAGAGAGGTTTTAACAGCATAGGGCTGATTTAACATAAATAAAATGTAAGGGGTACACAACATGAAAAAAATGTTTTGTGGAACAGCTGTTACAATTCTTGTAGCGCTCTTAACAGTTGGATGTTCAAAAAAAGAAGAGAATACCTTGTATCTTTTTAACTGGACTTATTATACACCAGATGCTGTAATTAAACAATTTGAAAAAGAATTTGATGTGCGGGTGCATATAGATAATTATGCTTCTAACGAAGAAATGTACACCAAAATTAAGGCCGGTGGCACTGGATATGATATAGTATTTCCTTCTCAGGATTATGCATCTATTATGATTAATCAGGGAATGTTAGAAGAACTTGATCACTCAAAGATTCCAAATGTAAAATATATAAATCCTATTATTCTAGAAAAACTCTCTTACGATTCAAATATGCAATATGCAGTGCCGTATGGAATGACTATTTCTGGTATAGCTGTAAATACAGAAAAATTAAGCGAATATGAACGAAGCTGGAATATTTTTGCTCGAGAAGACTTAAAAGATCGTATGTCAATGCTCGATGATATGAGAGAAGTAGTAAGTGCATCGCTTTTATCTCTAGGTTATTCTGTAAATACTACGAATGACTTAGAGCTTGCTCAAGCTGAACATGTGCTTAAAAATGAATGGGCTCCAAACCTTGTTAAGTTTGATGCAGAAGGTTTTGGTAAAGCGTTTTCTGCTGGGGACTTTTGGGTAAGTCACGGATATGCAGAAAATATTTTTGGAGAAATCCCAGAAGAGCACTGGGACAAAGTAGATTATTTTATTCCAGAAGAAGGGGTTCCTCTTTATATTGATTCTATGTGTATCCTTAAAGGAACAAAAAATTATGAACTTGCAATGGATTTTATTAATTTTATTCATAGACCAGAAGTATATGCTCTTTTCTTAGATGATTTTAGATTTCCAGCAGTTATAAACGAAGAGGCAGGTAAGTTTACAGAGCACCAGCCTATGTACGAAATTGACGATGTTTCTGCATATCAAGTTCCTGCAGATATTGGCGAAGATATTTCTAAATATGATGCAATTTGGGAACGAGTTCGTTTTGGGAATTAGAAGTTATAGTAAGATTGTAATGCAGTCTTTTATTTTAGTTTAACAAAAGTTTTGCCGGCGCCACCTGCATCTGGGTGTGCAAAGGCAAACTCTGCAACAACAGGACAATTTTTAAGGTAGTTATGAACGCCTTTTTGCAAGATACCATGACCTTTCCCGTGGATAACAGAGAAATCATGTAGTCCTTGAATCGTTGCTCTATCTATTTGTTGCTCAAGTTCTTTGAGAGCCTGTTCGAGATTCATTCCAAGTAGGCGAAGTTCATAACTTGGCTTTATTGTCTCGCCTGAAGCATTTGTAACTGATTCTACGCTAACACTCGCAGTTAGTTTCTCTTTTGGGGCCGCTCGTAAAAGCTCAGCTTTTTTTGTTAGTTTTAATGCGCCTACCTGAACAATCCAATTTCCCTTCTTATCCTGTCGAATTAGCTCACCACGCATTTGCTTTGTATCTGCCAAGTTTGCAAGAACATACACAGAATCTCCGGCACTTAGTTCTGAACTATCTATATGTTGATTAGAATTTTGTATTTTTTTTCTAGATTCTGCAAGATTTTCTTGTAAGAGAGCTGCAGTCTCTCTTTCTTTATTAAGGTTTTCTTCTAGCTCGCTAATAAACTGTTTTGCCTTAAGTGTCTTTTCTCTATTGATTTCGCCTTCTCTCAATTCTCTTACAAGGTTTTCGAGAAGCCGACGACTTTCTTTTGTAAACTCACTTATATTACGTGTTTCAACTTCTTTTAACTGTGCTTCTCTTTCTTTGAGTTCTAGTTCTTTTCTTTTTGCTCGCTCAAGACGGTGGTGTGCACTTTGCTCGTCGTCACGTGCTTGTTTGAGAGATTCTTCTAATTGTTCATGCTTTAGGGTAAGACCTTTAATAAGTGCTGTTACATCTGCTTGATTGTTACCCATATAATTTGTTGCATTATCAGTTATTTGTGCTGGCAGACCACTTTTTCTTGCAATATCTAAGGCATGGCTTTCTCCAGGAATACCCATCACAATTCGATATGCTGGAGCCAAAGTGGATTCGTCAAATTCTACGCTAGCATTAGAGCATTCTTCGTGTGTGTAACCGTAGTTTTTTAGTATTCCGTGGTGCGTTGTTACTAATACGAGTGATTTTTTTTGCAACAAATAATCTAAAATAGCCATAGCTATTGCGCCACCTTCTTGGGTATCTGTACCACTTCCTAGTTCATCTAAGAGAATTAGACTGTTTTTTGTAGCAAGTTCAGCAATTTGAGCTACATTTTTCATATGCCCAGAAAAAGTAGAGAGAGAGTTATCAATTGATTGCTCATCTCCAATATCTGCAAAAACATTGTCAAAAAGGGGGAGTGTACTGCCTTCTGCTGCAGGGATTGGGAATCCACTCTGGTTTAAGAGTGCACAAAGTGCTATTGTCTTTAGTGCAACAGTCTTTCCACCTGTGTTTGCACCAGTTATGATGAGCACACGCTGATTTTGTGAAAAGAGAATATCAATTGGAACAGCAGTATTTCCTAAAAGTGGGTGTCGAGCTTGCTTGAGTGTTAATACTTCTTTTTTTTGTGCAAAGGTACATTTGTTTTGGTCTCCCCATCTTGAGGCAGCATAGGTAACATCGAGTTCTAGCATAATATCTAGTGAAATTCTAAACTCTCTTTTAAAGTCTCCAAGGCGAGCCGTTAAGTCGCGTAGAATCCTCAACTCTTCTCTTTTTAGCCGAAATTCTTCTTCGACTAAGCTATTATTGAGCTGTACAACATCTTCTGGCTCCACAAAAAGTGTTTGCCCTGTTTGAGAGACTTCGTGTACTATACCTTTAACACGCCCTTTAAAATTTGCTTTGAGGGCAAGAACTTGTCTTTCACCTCTAATAGTTGGAAGTTCTGATTGTAAGACTTCCTTTAAGTCACTTTGAGTGGTGTAAAATCGAATCCTTGCTTCTATATTTTGCTTTACTGCAGAAATTGACCTTCTAATATCTCGCAACTCAGGTAGATCACGTAAGTTGCCGTCCTTATCAAGTACTTTTGATATTTCTGATAAAGCCTCATTCATATCTGGCAAGCTTTTTATAGTTTCTGCTAAGTAGAAAATTGAGCATTCTTTTTCGAGTGGTAAGACTGCTTTTCTAACATGTTCAACCGCTTGGCAAAACTGAGATATGTTAGATAACGCTTCTAGTGACAGAGAAGCCCCTTCTGTTTGCAATACAGAAAAATATTGGCTTACCGGTTGCCACCCTTTAAAGAGCGATGGTTTTACAGAAAATGCTGTTAGCCAGTTTGTAGACAATTCTTTGTGTCGGTGAATAAAACCACTATCAAAACAGGGAATTCGTTCTTGCAATGTTTCTTTTGCTTCTAAACTCATACAAAAGCCTGCAACCGTATCTCTGATGCGGTAATAATCGAGTATTGCGTACGAGTGTGTATCCATTAAATAGGTATTGGTATCATCTTTCATTTAGTCTGCCCACGTTCCGTTAGTAATTTCGTCTTTTATACGCTCCCAGCTTTCGTAGCGTTCATCACTAATTTGTCCATTTTCTACTGCCTCGAGAATCTTGCATCCTTTTTCGTGCGTATGAGAACAAGACATGCCATAAGTACATTGACCGACTAAACCACTCATTTCTTTAAAATAGAGAGCTAAATCCTCTCCTGGAATATTGTGAAGAACAAAACGTCGTACACCTGGTGTGTCTACAACTTGAACTGCACCTGCAAGCGTCTGTATGGTTAATAAGACGCCCTTTGTAGTTGTATGAGTTCCTCTCTCGTATTTATCAGAAAGCTCTCCAACACGCAAATTCTGTTCGCTGTCTAAGGCGTTAATAATACTTGATTTTCCTACTCCAGACTGTCCGACAAAAGCAGAAATCTTTCCATGTAGCTTTTTTGCAAGCTCATCAATACCTGTATGATTTTGTGCACTGGTTTTTAAAACAGTATAGCCAATACGCTCCCATTCATGTATTCTTTTATTTGTTTCTGTGCTAAAATCTAAATCACTCTTATTAATAATAATGATAGGCTCAATGTCAGCCTCTTCTGCTTGTGCTAGTAGACGATCAACAAAGCGTGGTCTAAAAGGCGGGTAGTCGGGGGTTGCAACACAAAGTACATAATCTAAATTTGATGCAAGTAGTTGAGGGGATCTCCCTTTTACATTCCATCGTAAAAATACATTTTTTCTTTCGTTAACATCTATAATTTGTGCTTGATTATTATCATGTGAATCTACTTCAATTATAACAACGTCTCCTGGGGCTAACGGATTATAATAACCTTGAGATGCTTTGAGTTTTTTGCCTTTTATACTGCAGGTGCGAAGCACTAAATCTTCGCAGTTTACGGTAAAAAAATTATTTGTTCCACTTAGAACAGTTCCTATCATTTTCTAAACTTAGCATAATTTAGCATCAAATACAAGGCAAAAGCTGAAAGATGCAATAGTAATTATCAAAGTTGCTTTTTGATAATATGTACTGTATACTATTACAAATGAGTACAAAAAAAACACCAATAATTATTGATTGTGATCCCGGATGTGACGATGCCTTAGCATTAATATTAGCCTTTGCAAGTGAGAAACTTGATGTATTAGCAGTAACCTGTGTAGCTGGAAATCAAACCCTAGATAAAACATCAGAGAATGCGCGAAAGGTTATTACGTTTTTAGACAAAAAAGTACCAGTTGCACTCGGAGCTACAAAGCCGCTTTTGAGAGAACTTAGTACAGCAGGTGAGGTACACGGTGAAACAGGTTTAGATGGTCCAAAACTTCCAGAACCTAACTTTGATTTTGAAAATGAACCAGCTTGGGAACTACAGCGCAATATAATACTAAAAAGCAAAGAGCCAGTAACAATTGTTGCTGTTGGGCCTCTCACTAACATTGCAACCTTGCTTACAGCCTACCCAGAAGTAAAACACAATATTGAACGAATTTGTATTATGGGTGGAGGTATTAAAAACGGAAACATAACGGCAACAGCAGAGTTTAATATGTATGTAGATCCAGAAGCTGGACATATTGTTTTTAATGCAGGCATTCCTATGGTTATGTGTGGGTTAGATATTACAGAAAAAGCATATATAACCAAAGAACAAATAGAGGAGCTTCGTTCAACTAACAAGAAAGTAGCAATTTTTGCCGCTGAGCTTTTATCATTTTATATACAGTTTCACTTAAATATGGGATTTGAAGGATGCCATGTTCATGATGCCTGTGTAATTGCCTACTTGCTTCATCCAGAGTTTTTTAAAACAGAAGATATGTTTGTTACAGTAGAAACTGAAGGCAGATATACTAGAGGAATGACTGTTGCTGACCGAAGACATAATGTAGAAGGGCATGTCTCTGCAAATCCAAGTAGTGGTGTTATTAATCAACTTCGACCAAATGTTACAGTGTGCACAAAAATAGATAGAATAGCGTTATATGATTTCTTAAAAGAAAGTTGTGTTAGCTATGGTTAAAAATAAACTTTTTTAGTCAAAATGTGTATTTTTTTCTTGATAAAGTAGTATTAATGCCTTATAATCTTACTACGAATATGTAAAAAGAGGATTGATAATGAAAAAATTACCTTTGTTTCTGATATTATTCTTTATAATAGTAAATGTATATTCTATCGAACAAAGTTCACTAGCTGTGTCAAAGTTTGCAGTAATTGCAGATGCAGTAACAGAAGAACAAGCTGAGCAAATTACGAATCAATTTGTAAAAGAGTTACAAAGTATACAAAATATTCTTGTGCAGCGTTCAGTTTATGAGTTAGAGCTTAAAGCTCAAAACTTTGCATCTGCAGATTTTAAGAATAAAGAGAGAACCTCATTATTAGGGCAAAAAGTAGGTGTGGATTATTTAATAAGTGGTCGTATCGGAAAAGCAGGTAAGAATTTATACATTGAAATAGATGTTATTCTTGCTAAGACAGCAACCATAATTCACAATGATAGAATACTTCGTTCTTCCTATGATGAACTCTTACCAGAAGTTTCATCTTTTACTACAAAGCTTTCAGATTCACTGTTTAAGAATGTAAAAGTTGGTTCAATAGGTCAAGGTGGAGGTATTATCTTTTTTATATCTCCAGATGGATCATACTTTGAAGCAACAGAAGTTTTAGCACACGTATCTTGGAGTGAAGCAGAATATATTGCCCATACTTATACTAATAGAGGATTTAACGATTGGCGATTGCCTACAAAGAGTGAGTTAGATATAGTGTATCTTAACTTAAAAAAAGCAAATATAGTTGATAATGCCAAGCCTGTTTGGACTTCTGAAGCAAAAAGCGATTTACACGCTTGGCAACAGCGCTTTAGCGATGGGTATCAGGGAATTAATTATAAATCCAGTCCAAACGACGTAATAGCAATTAGAGCTTTTACACCATAAAGGAAATTTTGCGTTTTTTCATCTTAGCCTTATTATCATTTTTTTTACTAGTGCTCTCTCTTTTTTTAGGACGTTACACTCTAACATTTTTTGACTTGCATGAAGCTCTACAATATTTATTTACTTCATCCCTTAGTAGAGATGTTCTAGATGTACCGCAGTCTTTTACAGTTTTGTGGTATATACGTTTACCTCGAATACTCGCAGCATTTGCTGTTGGAGCTTCCCTTTCATGTGCAGGCGCAACAGCACAAGCATTATTTAGAAACCCTCTTGTTTCCCCAGATATTTTAGGTGCTGCTTCTGGTGCTGCTTTTGGTGCTGCTCTAGGGATTTTATGCACCCTTAGCACTTTTGGAATTCAGATATTTTCTTTTATTGGAGGTTTAGCTGCTGTACTCTTAACATTACTTATATACACACAATCAAGAGGCGGCACTTCTACGCTTGTTTTATCTGGAATTATGATATCTGCCCTAGGAAATTCACTTATCTCTCTTCTAAAAACATTTGCTGACTCTTCGGGTACGTTACCTGCCATTACCTTTTGGTTAATGGGAAGTTTAGCAAATATAGGATGGAGCGAAGCTATCTATTCTCTTTTAATCGCATTATTTTGTAATATAATCTTATTATTTTTAAGTTGGAGACTAAATGTACTTTCTTTAGGTAATGAACAAGCAGATTCACTTGGGTTAAATGTAAAGCGCCTTAGAGTTATTTTTATAGCTTTAATTACACTTCTTACTGCAAGTGCAGTATCTGTTAGCGGTATTATAGGCTGGGTAGGACTACTTGTTCCACATATGGCTCGTAATATCTTTGGTTCTGATTATCGGAAAGTGCTTCCGTCTTGTGCATTACTAGGAGGGAGCTTTTTACTTCTAATAGATACTATTTCTCGAACTGCTTCTACTGCAGAAGCACCACTTGGAGTGCTTACCTCTATAATTGGCGTTCCTTTTTTTGTCTTTCTTATAATTCGTCGTAACAAAAATCGATATGGTAGGCATATATGAGTAGTGCAGTAACTTCTCTAATAGCAAATAATGTAGTTTGCGGGTATGACTTAAAACCTATAGTCTCTTGTAAACAGCTTTCCTTTACAGAAGGAACAATTACCTGTTTACTTGGAACAAACGGTTCAGGAAAATCAACCTTACTGCGCACTCTCTCTGGATCTCTACATTCTTTATCAGGTACGGTTACCATTACCTCAAAAAAAAATATGC